>NZ_OZ034761.1:1500000-1637073 GCF_964028355.1 Wolbachia endosymbiont (group B) of Gerris lacustris | reverse complement strand
GGCAGTGTAGTCATAACATCTTTATTATATTTTCCTGCCATGCGGAAGGAGAGTTTTTCGCTCTCACTCGAGAAGCTTTCAGTGTAAAGACGTGGTGTTACATAAAATGGAAAGTTTGCAGCACTTCCTTCTAAGTTTACTTTTCTGAACCAGTTGCTATCTGCAGCTCCATCAACAGTTGCAATTCTTGTTGCATCAAGTCTCATCAGAGACTCAGGACCAAACTGATAGCCAAGTTTCAGATCACCATATTGTGAATTTAAGAATACATGCGCACTTCTACCTCTTGCAGCATTCACGCCTTGTGATGCTCCTTTACCTTCAGTAACTGGAACATGAAATTGCACATTGGCGCCATAAACAAGTCCTAAGTCTTCATTTTTATTTTCAGCTCTTAAGTGCAATATTGCATCTGAGATCATACCCATGTTTTCGCTATAGTCACCAATATTCCCTATCCCTTTAGGAAATATTGGATTTGCCCCTTTTATACTATTTTCAGTAATATCAAAATAATCTGTAAATTTTCCCGGCATAATATTATAATGCTTATAGCCACTTAGCCCATAGTTGCCATAACCTTGAGAATCAATAACACCACCGAAAGTTATTCTTAAACCATCCCCTTGATTGGTATTGATAATATCAACCCCACCAACTGAAACAACAGGACTTGCCTTACCTTTTTCCTCTGTATTGCTGTTAACAACTTTTACATCCTTTTTTATATCTTTAGCTTCAATTTTAGCATTCTTAGTTTTAGAACCCTTAATTTTTGACTTTTCTACATTAGAATTTTTAACTTTCAGAGCTTTCGCTTTTGAATCTTCTATAAGTTTTGCTTTTTTCTCTTTTGCTAGTCTAATTTCTTCTTTTTTCTTTTGTTCGGCTGCTAATTTTAGCTCTTCTTTCTTCTTCTTTTGTTCAGCTGCTAATTTCAACTCCTCTTTTTTCTTCTGCTCAGCTGCTAATCTTAATTCTTCTTTTTTCTTAAGCTCTTCAGCTTTTTTTCTTGGATCAGCATTACATATCCTGTCCATTTTTTCTTTTAGTTTTTTATTTGACGTCTTCATCACTTCCATCTTTCCAGAAGTTTTGATTGACTCATTGCTCTCTTGCTTTTTCACTTCCCTCATACTCTCATTAGAAAAGTCAGCAGCAAAACCGCTGAAAGAACATAAAGTTAGTAAAGAAGCCAGAGCAGTTCTAGTGTAAATAGATTTTTTCATGAAGTGCCCCCAAAAAATTTCAAAATCATAACATAAATAGTATAAAAATGTTGAAAATTCAACTTAAAGCAACCTTATAGCGAAAACAAAAGTAAAATGCAATACTTTAAAAGCAACTTTCTTAATACGCTCAACTTGTATATTAACCAAAATTTAGCACGCAGGTTTGCCTGTTAGTATATTATAACTCTATACTTTATCTATGGAAGTAAAATTTACCTAATGAGAATATTAAAATATTAATATAATTGTTGACAATAGTATTGATTATATATATATATTATTATTTGGTTTATGATGAATGAAGGTATTTATGGATTTTAGTTTTTTACGCAATTGGTTTAGCACTACAGGTGCTGGTATAGATTCACAATTAGATAAACCTGAACAGTCAAGCTCCATTTCAGTAAATGACGGCAAATGTGAGATGAAAGGATATGATGATGAATTTGAGATCATTGAAGATTATGAATTTATAAGTCGTGCTGATTCAAATGAGCCAGTGTGACCCGGAAGTCATGAAATTGTGATGGTTAAATTCCATCCGCCATAACATCTGGCTGAAATTGTAGTCCACATTTTAGGAAATTGGCAAACACCTAAGGTGCGAGCATGGGCTAAAAGGGAGTAATGTTAAACCTTATAATAAATTCTCCCAAGAAGAGTCAGGTAAGGTTACGAAAGAAACTTATGTTTGAATTGTCGTTACTGTGAATATGTGAAATAAGGTTGGTACACATAGACCAAAAGGTATGGAGAATAAGGATGATTAGAATTGGTTCGTTTAATCAAGATGTTTCCGATCTCCCGGCAAAAAATAAGAACCTAAATCTGACGCGAAACGGTTTCATGGAACGGAGTAACCACATAGAAGCTCTTATTATACTTTGTAATAAGCAAGTAGCCAACTGCAAGCTTCTATGTTGGAAGGATTGTCTAAAAAGCTAATGCCTAAAGTAATGCTTAGGATACGCAGACGTGGACACTGTAACTTGGAAGGTAAAGTTATGAATAGTAGTGAATATGTTATGAGCCAACAAAAAGTTAGGTATGAATGGAATGAAGTTCCTTGGCGCAAGCTAGAAAAGTCTTCATTTAAGCTACAAAAACGAATTTACCGAGCTTCTAAATGTAATGATATCAAAAAGATGCATGAGCTTCAGAGATTATTACAAAAATCGACAAGTGCTAGGATGATCGCTGTGAGAAAGGTAACTCAGGACAATAGAGGAAAAAGAACTGCAGGTATTGATGGAAAAGCTAACCTTAATCAAAAAGAAAGATTGCAATTGGCAAAATCCTTAGATATAAGGGAGAGAGCAAAGCCATCAAGGCGCATTTGGATTCCAAAAGCTTGGAAAAAGTGAAAAACGTCCATTAGGGATACCAACAATAACAGATCGAGCAAAACAAACACTTGTTAAGATGATGCTAGAACCAGAATGGGAAGCAAAGTTTGAGCCCAACATTTATGGTTTTAGACCTGGTAGATCATGTCATGATGCCATTGAAGCTATATTTCAAGCACTCATCAAGAAAACAGTATTTGTTTTAGATGCTGATATTTCTGGGTGTTTTGATAATATAAATCATCATATACTGTTAGAAAAACTCAATACCACACCAACTTTAAGGAGGATAGTAAAAGGATGGTTGAAAGCAGGTGTGATGGAAAATAGGATATTTCAACCATCTAGAAGCGGTACAATCCAAGGAGGGACAATTTCTCCATTACTGGCATGTATTGCTCTACATGGGTTAGAAAATTATCTGAAAGAAATAATGGCAGAGGAGCTAATTAGCTACAGGAAAACGAAACCTGGCAGAACATGTAGGGAAAATGCGAAAAGATCACTCAGCGTAATCACTTATGCAGACGATTTTGTAGTACTTCATGAAAGTGAGGAAATTGTTTTGAAAGCAAAACTCTGATTGAAGAATGGTTAAAAACTATTGGATTGGAGTTGAACCCTTCAAAAACAAGAATTTCTCATACTCAAAAATTCCTGAAAGGAATAAAACCAGGTTTCAATTTTCTTGGTTTTACAATATGGCAATATCCAACAAAACACAATAAGATGTCATACAAGTCTATCATCAAACCAAGTCGTAACTCTATAGAACAACACTCATTGGTCATTAAAAGTAAGCTAAAGAAAATGCGTGGTGAATCACAAGAAGCAGTAATAAGTCACCTTAATCCAATTATTCGAGGATGGTGTCAATACTACGCTTCGGTGGTATCATCTAAAGCCTTTGGTGCAATGGATAATACAATGTTTAGAAAACTTTGGAAATGGGCAATGTTTAAACACCAAAACAAAGGAAGATGTTGGATCAAAAGAAAATACTTCAAGAAGTATGGTAACGATAAATGGCGATATATGACAAGTAACGGAATGCGTCTTAGAGCCTGTTCATAATCTTTTGAGGAGCAAGGCAGTAAAAGCTAGAACGACCATTTGTAGTCTAGTATTGAGTTTACGCTCGCAATTTTTCCATAACCGTCTACACTTTTCCAGCCAAGCAAAAGAACGCTCTACAACCCACCTTTTTGGCAATACAACAAAGGTATGTAATTCACTTCGTTTTATTACTTCAACGGTTGCACCAATAGTCGTTTTTATTTGAGTTGCAAAATTTTCTCCTGTATAACCTGCATCAACTAGTATATTTTGAACTTCGGAAAGATTTTTTCTTGCGTTACAAATCATCTCTACAGCAGCAGTACGATCTCCGATATTAGCTGTAGTAATATAAATTGCATGTGGCAAACCTTGCGTATCTACTGCAATATGACGCTTTATTCCTGAAATTTTCTTGCCGGCATCATAACCTTTTTCTTCAGCAATATCGGTGTTTTTTACACTTTGAGCATCAATGATGCAGAAGCTTGTTTTTGTATTCCGACCACTGTTGAAACGAACCTCTCCAACTAATTTTTTTTAAGACAATTTCTAGAACACTTTCTCTATCTTCATTCGGTTTTTTACTCCATCTCTTGAAGTAATCGTAACAATTGCGCCATTTTGGAAACTCTTTTGGTAGCATTCGCCACTGACAGCCACTTTTTAGCACATAAAGTACACCGCAAAATAACTCATATAAATCCAGTTTTCTTGGTTTTGTTTTTTTTCTACAGGATTCTAGATCTGGTAATATAATCTCAAATCTTTCCCGACTTATATCACTTGGGTATACACTCCTCATATATCCTAACTTATATACATTATCTCTTAGTTTATTCCTTTCTTGAGATCATGTACAGGTTCTTATTAAACACGGAGATCATGACATTAAACGACATGTCAAAGTGATTGGAGCCAAATCTCCATATGATGGAGACTGGACTTATTGGGGAAAGCGTATGAGTAAAATACTTGATAAATCACCACAAACAATAAAACTTCTGAAGATGCAACAAGGTAAGTGTGATTGTTGTCAACTTTGGTTTAAGAATGGTGATATCTTAGAAATACATCATAAGGACCAAAATAAGCAAAATAATACAATCACAAACTTATCTATGCTACATGGACATTGTCACGATAATTTACACAGAAGTATGCATGAAAAGCACCAAGCTAGAGAGAAGCCGTATGAAGCGAAAGTTTCACGTACGGTTTTGAAGTCGAGTGAGGAGGGGCAACCTTCTTCACTTAGATAACTGTTCTTTACCTTCTGACTATAAAATAGATGAAAGTATTGTAAAAATTGCAGGATTTGATAGAGAGAAATTATTAGAAATGGGTAATTTCTGCAAGATAAGCTATGGCGATGATGATGGTAAATTAAGTAAAAAAAGATGTAACAACCTAGCTCAAAGAGTATACAAAACTGAATTTGAAATTGTAGAAGATTTTGAAATTGTTCCATCTACTGAAAAAATGTATAAAACTAGAGCTGAACTTATCAGTGAAGGTTATGAAATTATTCCATTTGGTAATAGCTTTGAAAAAGATGCTGGTCATGTTTTCATAAAAGGTAAAGAAATAACAATAGCTTACCATGGTACTCGTTTGAGCCATGGTGTAAACGATGGAATCACTGATATAAATGTACTTTTTGCTACTTCGGAATTTTTACCTGAAGGTGGAAGAATTCATCGTGGTTTCTATAATTCATTTATGGATTCATGGCCTAATCTGTATGGCATTTTGAAATCTCATGCTGAAAAACAAGAATCAAAAATCAAAGATTTTAAAATTAATCTCACAGGTCACAGTATGGGAGGAGCTATTGCTAATACCAACTCTCATTATTAATGAACCAAATAAGAAGCATTGCAGAGTTGTTTAGCCGTGGAAGGGGAAAGAGAGGTAATAAATTTACACAAAGCGCTCTCAAGCAGAACAATTGTATCGTAGATTTTATTGCGCAAAATGTTCTGTTTTATATATAACCAAAACCTCTCAACAGGATTGAGGTCAGGTGAGTATGGTGGTAGGTATATAATTTCGATATTTTTAGGTATCTTTAAACTTTTTGACTTATGCCAACTAGCGCAATCCATCACGAGAAAAGCCTTTCGTATTCCTAAATATTGCGACATCTGTTCAAGGAATATATTTATACAAGCAGTGTTGACGTTTGGTGCAAATAAGCTAAAATTCTCTCCATTTCTGGGATTAACTGCACTATAGAGATAAAAATTTTCCCTACCTAATTTTACCTTAACCTGTGTCCTACTGCCTTTTTTAAACCACCCATGTCCAACTTTTGAATGTGTACCAAACCGTGATTCATCGAAGAAAAATAGCTCTTTTTCAGAATGCATGACAATAGTTTCATTGAGGTTTTTTTTTAAACTCCTCTTGCTTATTTTTATCCTGTCCACTATGAACTGGTCTTGGTGTGATATATGAGAATTTCATTCTTTGCATATTACGATGTATTGTGGATTTGCTGATATTCAAACCAAATCTTTCTTGGATTCTTATTCTCATTTCTCTAATAGTAATATTGGGGTTTTCCTCTATCCACACCTCAATTTGTTCAAGTTGACTTTGGTTCAATATAGTTTTTCTACGGCGTTGAGGTGGAGAAAATAATTTTTCTTTTCTTCCAAATTTTATGTGCTTTATCCATGTAGTAATTGCCTTTCTCGAAATGCAACATATTTTTGCTACAGCTGTTATACTGTGCTTTTTTGCTGCAATTACAGCATTTAGTTTTTTTGCAACATACGCATTATTTCTTACTTTCTTCAGCATCTCTTTTGCTGATTCCACCACTTTTTCATCCAATAATTTTGATCTTAATGCCATCTAAACCTCGCTATTTTACTTACTCCAGTATGGCTTTTTTTCCATTATTGTCTATTCGTTGCTTGTATAGCGGGAATTGGTATAAGATAGCTGCTTTATGCCTAAACAAAACAGAAGGAGCTGAAGATGTTCATGTTGCAACTTTTGGTGATCCACGAGTTTTTGATCTTACTGCTAGTGAATTTTATAATGATGTTCTTCAAGAAAAAACCATTAGAGTAACTCAACATAGACAAGACCCAGTACCAGCGGTATCACCTGGTATTTGTGGTTATGCTCATGTAGGTGCACAATTGAGAATATCAGTACCTGAAGGATATTTTGTTCATCAAATAGATGGTTATCATGAAGCCATTAAAATAATGGATGAGAATGACTTCCGGTCAAACAATAATGTTTCTCTCTTTTACTACCCTTCGAGAATATTAAGTCGAATTAACTGTGCAGTTCTAGGTAATGCTCAATATTATGCTGCTAATTTAGGTGATTATATTCTTGGTAGGCAAAATTTTTTCGAGAAAGTAAAAAAGGAATACCAAGATAAAAACTTAGAAAATTTTTCTAAGCTTGAACAAGCAGAAGTTAAGCAGATGGCGTATCAAAATGTCTTTTCTACTAGAAGGAGTTTATAACTACTATATAGAGCGATCATTAGATTGCTCTATAGCATCTGTTCATTTAAATTCAATATAAAAATTTTCACCAGAAGTTATTTTCCATTCTTCTTTAAATTTCTTTAGGTGTTCTTTTTTTTCGCATTCCAAAAGCAGTTCTTCTATGCTCTTATTATAGCTTTCTGTAGTAATCCTTCCTTGATGATGCATGAATCTCAAGTAAATTAAATAAGTATTAATTACATCTGTTTCGCAATAATCGCGAATTTCTTGTATTTTGCCACTATCGTATAAGCCCATAACTTGTGACCCATCGACTCCAATCTTACCAGGAAGATTAAATGCTGCACACACCTCATTCATTTTCACTCTTGCAGAAGCTCCAAAATCAGAGAGAGATTCAAGCAAATCACAATGCCAATCACTACTGTACCTCTGATTGTAACTATTCCACTTATCGCCAGCTTTGTGAAAATATTCTGCTTGAATGCCATGAACCATAGCACGGTACTTCAGTACCGGTATATCAAAAGTGCGTCCATTGAACGAAACTAGTCTTGGCTTTTTCTCTGATATGTAGTTAAAAAATCCTTTCACTAGCTCCTTTTCACTAGAATTTGTTGTGCCTCCTGATCTTATTTCTTGTAGTGTGAATATTTCATAACCGCTCTGGCGTGTTATATTACAAAGTAAAAAACTAATGACTACAACAAAGTGGAAGGGCTGACGCAGAAAAGAGTTTTGCCCGTTTGTTATTTCAAGATGATATTTTGTTAATGCGTCCCTCTTTTCTTCTACACTGCTATCATCACTAATATTTAGTAAATTCTTACAGGAATTTACATCTGGTATAGTTTCAATATCAAATACCAACAAAGAATTAAGCATTACTTATATATTCCTCAGGGCGATCAGTCCAAGGTCGCACTTTTACGAACAAAAAGAGATGAACTTTACACTCAAATAACTTTTCCAATTCTGTACGCGCCTCGATATTAATTTTTTTTATGCTACTGCCGTCTTTTCCTAGCACTATTTTCTTATGATTATCTTTCAATACAAATATGATCTGTTTTATGACTAAACTCTTATCTTTTTTTTCCTCAAATTGTTCAGTTATAACAGCTGTAGAGTATGGCAATTCTTCACGTAGGTTCAAGAATAACTTTTCTCTTGTAATTTCTGCTGATAAAAAATCAGCTGAGGAATCGGTTACTTGATCTTCTTCATAGAACCAAGGGCTTATCGGTGCAATTTCAGATAAGTAATTCATCAAATTAGAAAGTCCATCATTCTTCAGTGCCGATATTGTAAAAATCTTTTCAAACTTATAAAGCAAATTTAGATGCTCATGTGCCATCTTTAATTCTGGCCTTTTTACTAAATCAGTTTTATTGATAACCAAAATGCATCTACCTTTTGTACGCTGCAGATGGGCGAATATAGTTTTTATTCTTTCTATATTTTTGAGGTAATTGCTTACGTCAACAAGCAACAAAGTAATGTCACTATCCTTAACTGCTCCCCATGCAGATTTGACTAAAGCTTTCTCAAGATTTGTTTCTGCTGAAAACACTCCTGGAGAGTCAGTAAAAACAATTTGCGCGTTGTTGCATATTACAACACCCCTTACCTGCGTCCTTGTTGTCTGTACCTTAGGGGTGACAATTGCAATTTTCTTGCCTACGATGCTGTTAATTAGCGTTGACTTTCCAGCATTTGGTAAACCAGCTATCGTTACAAATAAGCATTTTTCTTCTTTCACAAAGGAAATTATAAAGAAAACAAGATGCTAACGTCAATTGATTATTATATAGCTTGCTCTTTCTCTTTTGAAGAAAAACATTTTCCAACTATAGGTGATATAATATACTCATTCACTTTTTTAGCTATTGGTTTAATAATACAAGTTGTTGCAATTATTTCTGCGATTGCCGCTATGGGCGCTATCAACGCACCTGCTAAAGCTGCAGATCCCATTCCAAGCGTTGCACCAGGGAAAACAGCAGCTGCAGCAAGACCAACTCCAGTTGCAAAGCTTGCAGCACATACACAAGCACCAATAAAAAAACTTTTTTTGGAAAAATTTTTATTATAAATCGTTATGCATGTAAATAAGGCTGCCAGAACAGAAGCAACAATTCCACCCATTACTAACGGTGATAAAGCTGTAAAACTGAGTCCTAAACCTGTAAGTGCTCCTATTGATGCTACTATGCCTAAAACTGTTAAACAGAATATAACATCATCTTTTTCCATATAATCTCCTTAAATATAAATTTCTAAAAAACTTTTCTAGTATAGCTAAATTTCTTAGATAGATTAATTAATTTTTTTATGATTAAATGTGATTAAAACTCAAAGAGCGGAAGAAGGGGTTCGAACCCTCGACCTCAACCTTGGCAAGGTTGCGCTCTACCAACTGAGCCACTCCCGCAAGCTACTTTTAGTATAAACGTATATCACAATTTATAAACTCTGTCCATATAAAATTATTGAGAACCCATTTTTTATGATCTTTTCGTATACTTAAAACTCATTTTTGATTATTGTATGTGTCATAAAACATATTAAATTTATGAGAATATTTATATATAAAGACGACCTGCCAGCCAGTGCAATACCGAATGATATAAAATCTATAGCTGTTGATACAGAGGCAATGGGGCTACTTCATGGTAGAGACAGATTATGCCTTGTGCAGCTCTCTTTTGATGATGGCAACGCTCATTTGATTCAATTTAAAAACGATTATACAGCTCCAAATTTGAGAAAAATATTAGAGGATAAAAATATAACCAAAATATTTCACTTTGCGCGGTTTGATGTAAGTATGATACATTATTATTTAAAAACCTGGGCACTGCCTTGCTATTGCACGAAAATAGCCTCACGTTTAGTTCGCACTTATACAGATAGTCATAGCTTAAAAGAGTTGTGCTTAGAACTACTTGATACCAAATTAAATAAGCAACAGCAATCTTCTGATTGGGGAAATGAAAATTTAACAGACAAGCAAAAAAGTTATGCTGCATCTGATGTTTTACATCTCCATAAAATAAAGGAAAAGCTAGATTTAATGTTGGAACGTGAAAACAGAAAAGAGTTGGCCCAAAAGTGCTTTGAATTTCTTCCTACTCGCATTGAGTTAGACTTAATGGGTTGGGGAAATGTAGATATTTTTAACCATCAGATGTGATCACTTCACTTGAATCCAGAAAAATTTAGTTGATCAGCTGCTAATTGATACGCTATATTTATAAAAATTTAGGTATTTTATGAGTGATGATATTAAAGCGGTAAATGATCAAAATTTCAAATCTGAAGTTACTGACTGTCAAGGGTTTGTGCTAGTAGATTTTTGGGCAGAATGGTGCGGGCCATGCAAAACTCTGATGCCACGTATCGAGCAATTGGCTGAGGATAGAAAAGGCAAGATCAAGATCTGCAAGTTCGACATAGATGGCGAAACTGAGGTGCCAAGTAAGTATGGAGTTCAATCTATACCTACTTTAATCATATTTCAAGATGGTAAGGAAATTGCACGCAAAATTGGCGCAATAAATGATTTACACAGTTGGATTGATAGTGAAATAAGCGAGTAGACAAATTTCCTTTTGTGTGTATTATAAGTGTTGATAAAAGGGATTGTAGCTCAGTCGGTTAGAGCAGTTCGCTCATAACGAATTGGTCGTAGGTTCGAGTCCTACCAATCCCACCACTATTAATAAAATGTATCCGTTCAGCACAGTAGCAAGATAAGGTAGACAGGTAAGAAAACTAAATGGGTGTCATTCCAGCGTGTGATCAGATTTTCTTATTGGATCCCAGCTGGGATGACGCCTGATTATGAAAGAAATCTACTGTCAAAAAAAATTACTTCCGCATATTTTCAATCTAATTATAATTGCGGTTAGAGATATTTTTAGAGCTCAAAAATTTATCTTTGTCTGCAGACTTTCAATTAATCTTTCAATAAAAAGCGTACTCTTCAGCTTATATCTGTCGTGTGTGCGCTGCATTTTTTCTAATCTTTTTATACAGGAGGATTTTATGTTCAGAATTCCAGATATTTGACCTTTACCTTAGTTAATAACAGGCGCCTGTGGATTTTTGTAAAGTAAAGTATAGGAAATAACCAAGAACTGTTTCCAGGCATAAATTTGCCATATATACCTAAAAAGTAATTATATTGGCATAATGTTCATATTTGCATGCTAATATTAGAATTGTCTGAATTGGAGAATATTATGCAACAACAAACATCAAACAGAGAGAAAATGGTTAAATTTATACTGAATCAATGTCATCAGAAATGCTATATCAACAAAACAAAACAGACAGACAGACAGACCAAAAATGCCTAGATGGATGCCGTGAGTATCACTATCCTAAAGTTTTGAAATTGTGTAAGTTGAAATGCGGTTCCTACGCACAAGAACAGACAGACCCAGAATTCCTAGATGAATGCCGTAAGGAGTGCATTTCTAAATTTTATCCACAAAAACCAACACTTGGTGAGAAATTAGCAGCTAGTGAAAACAATCTCTATGATGAAAGCACAAAATTACCACTTATGGCAGATACTTTAGATTTAGTGTCTTTTTAATCACAAAAAGAAGACATTAGTTTGCTAATTTCTTCTTTTTTTTATCCGTTCAGCAGAGTAGTAAAATAAGGTAGAAGAGAAAAGATAACTAAATGGGTGTCATGCCAGTGCGTGACACTGGCATCCAGAAAATTTTATAAGCAAACTGATACCAACTCTCATTATTAATGAACCAAATAAGAAGCATTGCAGAGTTGTTTAACCGTGGAAGGGGAAAGAGAGGTAATAAATTTACACAAAGCGCTCTCAAGCAGAACAATTGTATCGTAGATTTTATTGCGCAAAATGTTCTGTTTTATATATAACCAAAACCTCTCAACAGGATTGAGGTCAGGTGAGTATGGTGGTAGGTATATAATTTCGATATTTTTATACCAATTCCCGCTATACAAGCAACGAATAGACAATAATGGAAAAAAAGCCATACTGGAGTAAGTAAAATAGCGAGGTTTAGATGGCATTAAGATCAAAATTATTGGATGAAAAAGTGGTGGAATCAGCAAAAGAGATGCTGAAGAAAGTAAGAACCTGTACATGATCTCAAGAAAGGAATAAACTAAGAGATAATGTATATAAGTTAGGATATATGAGGAGTGTATACCCAAGTGATATAAGTCGGGAAAGATTTGAGATTATATTACCAGATCTAGAATCCTGTAGAAAAAAAACAAAACCAAGAAAACTGGATTTATATGAGTTATTTTGCGGTGTACTTTATGTGCTAAAAAGTGGCTGTCAGTGGCGAATGCTACCAAAAGAGTTTCCAAAATGGCGCAATTGTTACGATTACTTCAAGAGATGGAGTAAAAAACCGAATGAAGATAGAGAAAGTGTTCTAGAAATTGTCTTAAAAAAAATTAGTTGGAGAGGTTCGTTTCAACAGTGGTCGGAATACAAAAACAAGCTTCTGCATCATTGATGCTCAAAGTGTAAAAAACACCGATATTGCTGAAGAAAAAGGTTATGATGCCGGCAAGAAAATTTCAGGAATAAAGCGTCATATTGCAGTAGATACGCAAGGTTTGCCACATGCAATTTATATTACTACAGCTAATATCGGAGATCGTACTGCTGCTGTAGAGATGATTTGTAACGCAAGAAAAAATCTTTCCGAAGTTCAAAATATACTAGTTGATGCAGGTTATACAGGAGAAAATTTTGCAACTCAAATAAAAACGACTATTGGTGCAACCGTTGAAGTAATAAAACGAAGTGAATTACATACCTTTGTTGTATTGCCAAAAAGGTGGGTTGTAGAGCGTTCTTTTGCTTGGCTGGAAAAGTGTAGACGGTTATGGAAAAATTGCGAGCGTAAACTCAATACTAGACTACAAATGGTCGTTCTAGCTTTTACTGCCTTGCTCCTCAAAAGATTATGAACAGGCTCTAAGAAATAATGCGTATGTTGCAAAAAAACTAAATGCTGTAATTGCAGCAAAAAAGCACAGTATAACAGCTGTAGCAAAAATATGTTGCATTTCGAGAAAGGCAATTACTACATGGATAAAGCACATAAAATTTGGAAGAGAAGAAAAATTATTTTCTCCACCTCAATGCCGTAGAAAAACTATATTGAACCAAAGTCAACTTGAACAAATTGAGGTGTGGATAGAGGAAAACCCCAATATTACTATTAGAGAAATGAGAATAAGAATCCAAGAAAGATTTGGTTTGAATATCAGCAAATCCACAATACATCGTAATATGCAAAGAATGAAATTCTCATATATCACACCAAGACCAGTTCATAGTGGACAGGATAAAAATAAGCAAGAGGAGTTTAAAAAAAAACCTCAATGAAACTATTGTCATGCATTCTGAAAAAGAGCTATTTTTCTTCGATGAATCACGGTTTGGTACACATTCAAAAGTTGGACATGGGTGGTTTAAAAAAGGCAGTAGGACACAGGTTAAGGTAAAATTAGGTAGGGAAAATTTTTATCTCTATAGTGCAGTTAATCCCAGAAATGGAGAGAATTTTAGCTTATTTGCACCAAACGTCAACACTGCTTGTATAAATATATTCCTTGAACAGATGTCGCAATATTTAGGAATACGAAAGGCTTTTCTCGTGATGGATTGCGCTAGTTGGCATAAGTCAAAAAGTTTAAAGATACCTAAAAATATCGAAATTATATACCTACCACCATACTCACCTGACCTCAATCCTGTTGAGAGGTTTTGGTTATATATAAAACAGAACATTTTGCGCAATAAAATCTACGATACAATTGTTCTGCTTGAGAGCGCTTTGTGTAAATTTATTACCTCTCTTTCCCCTTCCACGGTTAAACAACTCTGCAATGCTTCTTATTTGGTTCATTAATAATGAGAGTTGGTATTAGTTGCACTCTGTCAACGTCGTGATGACATTACACAAATGAGAACTCAAGAGAAATGTAGGCTTGCAGCACCTGAAAACGACTATATAAAGGAAAGTTGCCAAAAAACAATAGACTTTTTTACCAGTCAGATAAATGAGTTCAACGATGCCATACAAAGAATTATTGATAAAAATCCAGAGTTACAAAAGCGTCAAAAGATCTTGAGAACAGTGCCAGGAATAGGTCTCAAGTTATCACAAGTTTTTGTGTGTCTAATGCCAGAACTTGGCCACCTAAACAAAAAAGAAGTTGCAAGTCTTGCTGGAGTTGCTCCACATCCAAAAGAAAGCGGTAAAACTATTGGTTACCGAAGGATAACAGGTGGTAGAAGCAATGTTCGTGCAAAGCTTTTCACAGCTGCTATGGCTGCTGCAAGATCTAAATCTGCACTTGGTGCTTTTTATTCTGATCTTATTGGTAGAGGTAAAAAGAAGATGGTAGCTATAACAGCTCTAATGCGAAAAATCATAGTAATTGCCAATGCAAGACTTAAAGAAGCAATTAATATGAAATAAAAAAATCTGTATAGAAAATAGGTTAACGAATATGTGCGTCTACACACATTTAAAGCACATATTCGTTAACCATAAAATCTAAGCAGTGCTTGCTGTTTGATATAAATTTCTTTCTGTATAAACTAGGGTTTTTGTTGCCAAAATACATTTTTCAATTGAATAAAAATACAAAATTATCAACAAATGAGACTAAATTCAAAAAATTTTAAAAAACATAGTTGATGGTTGAAAGTGCGCAAGAAAATCTCTCTGAGGTCAAAAATGTACTTGTTGATGCAGGTTACACGGGAGAAAAATTTGCAACTCAAATAAAAGATATTATCGGTGCAACTGTTGAGGTTATAAAGCGCAGTGAGTTACATTCTTTTGTTGTGCTGCCAAAGAGATGGGTTGTCGAACGCTCTTTCGCCTGGTTGGAGAAGTGTAGACGACTTTGGAAAAATTGCGAGCGTAAACTTAATACTAGCCTACAGATGATTGTTCTCTCCTTTTACGAAGATTTTAAACAGGTTCTTAAACTTGACATTGGGATTTAGTTTTAAGAATAAATCTGAGATAAACCGTTCTCAAGAGATGCTCTTAAAATGCTACTTGATTAACAAATTTACTGATATTGGTATGCCTATTTTTAAATTTGTCTCGTAAATCTCTTCTTCCACTACTTCTTATACATCGCTATACAACAAAGCCCGTATGGTTAAATAAACTGTGTATAAGCATTCAAAGTGTTCATAGCTTAAAAATTATAACGTATACCTACTTCTATGATTGCATCTGGTTTTTTCATCGGTGGTTTAAAGCCACTTAATTGACCACTTGCAGCAATAGCAACTGTGCCAACTATCTGCGGAATAATTTCACAATCAACACCTAACTTTACTTTATAGGAAATAGCACCCAGTATTTTATCTAGTGTTTCATTTTGACCTGTGGCTGCAGCTACAGTTGCAGATGAATTTGTAGTGTTAACTGCATTTGTATCCTCACCAAGACCAAAAGATGGCAATATTCGAATATATCCACCCAGACCTATACTAGCATATAATTTAATGGGATCAATTTCAAGATCAGGGTAGTAAAGGTAATTTGCCAATAAACTAGCTCCTACTTTCCTTTTGTCTTTATCAGTTATATCACTTATGTCAGCAAGAACCTCAAGTTCAAACTTAGAATTTTTGTTATGATGATAACCAAAGACAACGTTAGGGTTCAATTTAAAGCTTTCACCCCATCGAGTCCCAAAGTTTAAACCTACATAACCTACATAGTAATGATCTTCGTACTGGTCTTCATATCGATCTTCGTATTGATCTTCACAATGATCTTTGTGTTGATCTTCATACTGATCTTTGTACTGGTCTTCATACCGATCTTTGTACTGATCTTCTAACTCACTTGTACCATTACTAGCTGTACTTGCTAAAGCAACCAACACAGCGAACACTTTCATCGTTCTCATATAATTCATACACATTACTTCCTTAAAACAGACTGGAATAAGTGTTCAAACATGCTAGCAGCAAGTTTTGAGCATTGCTTGTGGTTACACCTAAACATTAAAAATGTACGCAATGTTATCCAGCATTAAAAATTATAGCGTACTCCTACTTCCAGCATCGCATCTGGTATTTGTTTTGCTTTTAAACCACTCAGTTGCCCGCCTACGGTTAAAGCAGCTGTACCAACTATCTGTGGAGCAACTTCATAATCAACACCAACCTTCAGTTTGTAGGAAATAGCACCCAGTATTTTATCTAGTGTTTCACTTTGAGTATCAGTTGAACTTATAACTTCAGTTTGTTGTGTATTTTCATCAACTTTAGGTGGTGTATTTCCAGCTGTACCAGAGCCAAAAGGTATTACTTGGAGATATCCACCTAAACCTCCACTGACATATAGTTTCACAGGATCAATGTCAACGTCAGGATAATAACGGTAATTTGCTAATAAACTAGCTCCCATTTTCTTGTCTTTTGCACCAAACATATCACTTACGTCGGTGAGAATCTCAAGTTCAAACTTAGAGCTTTTATCATAATTATAACCAAAAACTAAGCCAGGTTTTATTTTTAATCCAGTACCCCATCCACCACCAAAGTTTAAACCTGCGTAGTACTGCTCTTTTGCACTATTACTAGCTGCTTTATTACTAGCTGCACCTGCTAGAGATGAAGTGAGCAACACAGCTAAAACACACAATCCTTTTATTTTCATATAACTACCCATACAAAAAAATATATAATGCACAAGTATATATCCTTTATATTAAAAAAGATATAACTTCATATTAAAAAAAGTATACCTACGAAATTAGGGACATGCTACTCAAAATTTTTATATAACTATGTTTACTACCTTATTTGGTACAGCATATATAGTGCGAATTTTGCTTTGATCGATTTTGTTAGATACAGAATCTGTTGCTATTTTCTTCAATTTTTCTTGAGGTAAATCAGTTGCCACTTCAATGGTCGCACGTAACTTTCCATTGATCTGCACTGCTACAGTCACCATATTATCAATTAGTAGTGATTCATCAGCTTTTGGCCAAGGTTGCATATATAGCATGCCTTCGCCTCCTATTTTTTGCCATAAATTTTCAGCCAGGTGTGGCATGAATGGCTCAATTACTCTGATTAGTATGCATATACCTTCATCAATAAGAGATTTTCCAGTTTTTACGTCTATTTCAGCTATTAAATTTGTTATTTCACGAAACTTTGCTACCACACAGTTTAATCTGCAGTTTTCCAAGTCATCTGTAAGTCCTTGCAATAGTTTATGGATTTTTTTTCTGTACTCTAGGAGTTTACCTACAATGTTTTCATTATCATAGTGTATGTTTACGGGCCTAAGTTGCACTACCATACGCCACAATTTATTTATGTAGCGAAAACAACCTTCCACTCCATCATCAGACCATTCCATATCTTTTTCTGGGGGGGTATCGGATAATACAAACAAACGAGCAGTATCAGCACCGTATTTTTCTATGATAAAGTTTGGGTCAACTGTATTTTTCTTTGACTTACTCATCTTTTCGACTTTTCCAACTTGGATCTTAGCACCCTTCGCAATCAACTCTTTTGCTTCTTCGGGAAAGAGCCATTTGCCATTCTCATCTTTATAAGTTATATGGCAGACCATTCCTTGAGTGATTAAAGTAGAGAAAGGCTCTTTAACGTCAAAATAGCCACATTTAGTTAAAGCACGGCAGAAAAACCTTGAGTAAAGTAAATGTAGAATTGCATGTTCTATTCCACCTATGTAATAATCAACAGGCATAAAACGATTACAAGTATCTTTATTAATCGATTTATTTTCACTGCAAAATGCAGCAAAATACCAAGAAGATTCAAAAAAAGTGTCAAATGTATCAGTTTCACGTTCTGCTTGCTTTCCGCACTTTGGACAATCAACAAATTTCCAGGTTGGGTGCTTATCCAGCGGATTACCACCACTTGTAAATTCTACATCCGTTGGTAGAACAACAGGGAGGTCTTTTTCTGGAACTGGAACAATTCCACAATCTTTACAATGTATAATAGGTATAGGACATCCCCAATAACGTTGCCTTGAAATTCCCCAATCGTGTAGACGATAGTTTATTGTTTTCTTACCTATTCCTTTTTCTTCAAGTTTTTTTATGATTACCTTTTTTGCCTCATTAATCACTAGTCCGTTTAAGAATTCAGAATTGAACATCACTCCATCACGGAAGTACGGTTCTTTTAAGATCTCTGTGCTCTCTTCACAAACTACAGGAATAATCGGTAAACCATACTTCTGTGCAAATTCAAAATCACGCTGATCATGTGCAGGGCAACCAAAAATCGCACCTTCTCCATATTCCATCAACACAAAATTCGCTATATAAATTGGTAATTCCTTGTCGAGAAATGGGTGACTGACGTTCAGTCCAGTGTAAATTCCAATTTTTTCATCATTCTCCCCCTTTGCCTTCATATTACCAATAAAGTCTCTTATTTCTTTGTCCTTAAGGTCTTTTACAATAGGGTGCTCTGCTCCTACTGCAAGAAAAGAAGCTCCAAATAAAGTATGAGGAGAAGTTGTAAAAATCTTTAATTTCTTGTTCAGGCCAACTATTTCAAAATCTATAGTTGCCCCTTCAGATTTTCCTATCCAGCGCTCTTGCATAGTTTTGACTTTTTCTGGCCAATTTTTTAAACTTTGCAGACAATGAAGCAAATCTTCAGCAAAATCAGTAATCTTTAAAAACCATTGGAATAACTTACGTTTTTCAACAACTGCACCTGATCGCCATCCTTTTCCATCAACCACTTGCTCATTTGCAAGCACTGTTTGGTCCACTGGATCCCAATTAACCCACGACTCTTTTCGATAGGCAAGACCATGCTTTAAAAAATCCAGAAAAAATTTCTGTTCGTGTTTGTAATAATCAGGCTCACATGTGGAAAGCTCGTGATTCCAATTGTAGGAAAGACCTATAGATTTTAGCTGTGCACGCATATTGTCTATATTCTCTTTTGTCCACGCCGCAGGGTTAATCTTGTTATCTCTTGCTGCATTTTCAGCTGGTAATCCAAACGCATCCCAGCCAATTGGGTGCAAAACCTCAAATCCACGAGCTCTCTTGTAACGTGCTATAACATCTCCTATTGCATAGTTACGCAGGTGCCCCATATGAATCTTACCAGATGGATATGGAAACATTTCCAACACGTAACATTTCTTCTTTTTACTATCTTTGCTTACAGAAAAATCCCACTTATTTTGGTAGAATTTTTCAACGTTTTTAAAATCATATTTCATAAATTCAATCACAGTTTATATGTACTAAAGGATCGACTGCTTGACCATTATGCCTTATTGTGAAACACATCTGCGGATCTTTATCTTGTGTGCTTGATTTACCTGCAGATCCAATTACTTGACCTTGTTTTACTTTATCACCAATTTCAACTTGTATGTTTTTTAAATAGGAGTACATAGTCATGTAATTATCTTTATGTTCCACTATAATTAAATTTCCGTACCACCTCAGGCCTTTGCCTACGTATATTACTTTGCCAGGTGCAGAAGCAATAACCTTTGTTCCACTTTGAGCAGTAATTTTTATGCCATCTTGACATATTTTATCAGAAGAGGTAACTGCACCTTTAACCGGTATTACAAATTTACACATGCTTTGTGCATTATTGTTATATACCTTATCTACAAAGGCTTTTCTACTTTCTTTTCGCAGCGAAGAATCAACATTTTCTTTAATCAAATGATACTCCCTTGTGTACTCTAGGTCTCTTTTCCCATAAAATTCTTCGCCTTTAAGTAGTACAGGTACAGGTTTTTGCAGGCCACAGCTTATCAGTATTGCTGATAATATAAAGAACAAGGCTATACGACACATACACTTATCTCTAGATATATCAACTTTCACAAAACTTTATAGTGTTTTTCGTCTATTTATTACTTTCTTCATTTATTTTATCAGTCAAATAGTCTCTTAAATCGGTAAGTTCTTTCAGCAAATTTCTTGAATAATGATCAATTCTTACATCGTTACCAAATTCCTTTTGTACTCCTTTTATTGTATATCCTTTGTCATATAGCATATATTTTATTTTCTTTATTGCCTCTATACACTTATGATCATATAGTCTTCTTCCCTTCCGTTTTATGGGTTTAATTTGATGGAATTGACTTTCCCAGAATCTTAAAACATGCTGCTCCAAGTGTAGTTCTTCAGCTACTTCTCCAATTGTGTAAAATAATTTTTCCTTATTCATCGGTTGTTTATTAATTTCTTCATCATTTTTGAAGGTCTAAAAGAAATTGATTTTCTCGCTTGAATTACTACCCTTTCCAATGTCTTTGGTATATTTCCTGGTCTTTCTTTCTTATTTTTAACCAAAAATGTTCCAAATGAAGATATTTTTACTATTCTATCCTTTGCTAAGCTCGTTTTTATCTCATCCAATATATCATCTATTATTGCAATAGAGTCTTCTTTCGATAATCCAATTTCCTGGTTTATACATTCAGCTATTGTTGCCTTAGTTACTGTTGTGTCTTTTGTTGTCATAATTTATTATAGTATGTTAATATAATATAACAGTCGACTCAAGATTCAGCTACTTTATTTTTATAGTATGTTTCTTTTGTAGCATAATTAAAAATACTAGCAAATGTTAACATTGCAAATATTGTGAAAAGCGCCATTTGATGATCTGAAAAAAGTGCTAAAATTAACACTAAAATTCCACTCATAACAAACATAAATCCATTGATAATGGATGATGATGTGCTAATATACTTCTGCTCAATAATCTCACTGCCAACAGTAAAATTAAGCATATGTCCGCCTGCAAAAAAAACAAACATTAACATACAAAAGTATATAATATGAACTGTTAAATTGCCGTATAGTAAAATAATAACTGAAATACCTTGCAATATGGCAAAAGCAGAGATTACGTGCCTTCTATTTTTAAATAGATTTGAGATTAAATCTGCAATTGGAGCACCAACTGCAAGACCAAGCCACAATATTGCAGTTGCCACACCTAACTCCATTGTATTTAGTTCTAAGTTGCTTAGTAACCTTGGTGCCCACAGCATATTAAGCGCTAAAAATGTTCCAAAAGTAATAGCACCTACTACTGAAGTTATCCAGATATCTCTTAATTTTAGCACCGTTAGTATAGAACATATTACTGTTTTTATAGAGCTTTTTATTGTGCATTTTTCCAAACTTTTTTTTGAAAGTCCTTTCAGATAAAAAAACATAAGTACAAATATCGATACGCCAAATAATATTACGTATACAATCAAATTCTTCCAATCCATACCTTCAGCAAGGAAGCCAGAGAACAACATTTGAATCATCAAAGCTGAAAGACTTGAAATTGTCTGCACTAGTGAGAACATCAGTCCAAATTGGGTAATGGGAAAATATGTGCTACTTATATGAGCAGCTCCAACAAAACCAAATGATGCTCCAATTGCAATCAATAATTGAGATAAAATTAGATGGACAAAACTGTCACTACTAATAAGGATAAAAAACCCAAAGATCATAATCGATAATGAGAGAAAATAAATTTTTTTGCTGGAAAAAACATTAAACATTGCCCCACTAAAAAATTGTGAGATAGCAAAAGTCCAAGTATATGCTGAATTAGCCAGTGCAACTTGCGCAATCGTGATCCCAAGTTCTTTTTCAAGATCCACACTTATAAAGGTGTAGATTATTTGCATATTGCTGAATATAACAATTAAGTTGCTGATCAGCCAAATGAACCAAGCTCTACTTTCCATAAGATTTTATAAGTAATCCATTAATAACAAGACTCTTTTAGGCTCTGATTAATGTTAGAACCTGTACATGATCTCAAGAAAGGAATAAACTAAGAGATAATGTATATAAGTTAGGATATATGAGGAGTGTATACCCAAGTGATATAAGTCGGGAAAGATTTGAGATTATATTACCAGATCTAGAATCCTGTAGAAAAAAAACAAAACCAAGAAAACTGGATTTATATGAGTTATTTTGCGGTGTACTTTATGTGCTAAAAAGTGGCTGTCAGTGGCGAATGCTACCAAAAGAGTTTCCAAAATGGCGCAATTGTTACGATTACTTCAAGAGATGGAGTAAAAAACCGAATGAAGATAGAGAAAGTGTTCTAGAAATTGTCTTAAAAAAAATTAGTTGGAGAGGTTCGTTTCAACAGTGGTCGGAATACAAAAACAAGCTTCTGCATCATTGATGCTCAAAGTGTAAAAAACACCGATATTGCTGAAGAAAAAGGTTATGATGCCGGCAAGAAAATTTCAGGAATAAAGCGTCATATTGCAGTAGATACGCAAGGTTTGCCACATGCAATTTATATTACTACAGCTAATATCGGAGATCGTACTGCTGCTGTAGAGATGATTTGTAACGCAAGAAAAAATCTTTCCGAAGTTCAAAATATACTAGTTGATGCAGGTTATACAGGAGAAAATTTTGCAACTCAAATAAAAACGACTATTGGTGCAACCGTTGAAGTAATAAAACGAAGTGAATTACATACCTTTGTTGTATTGCCAAAAAGGTGGGTTGTAGAGCGTTCTTTTGCTTGGCTGGAAAAGTGTAGACGGTTATGGAAAAATTGCGAGCGTAAACTCAATACTAGACTACAAATGGTCGTTCTAGCTTTTACTGCCTTGCTCCTCAAAAGATTATGAACAGGCTCTTAAAACAGTTGCAATTATAGATTATATAAAAGCTATGAAACAACAAATTTGTTGTGAGATTTTAATTGTTATACCAACTCTCATTATTAATGAACCAAATAAGAAGCATTGCAGAGTTGTTTAACCGTGGAAGGGGAAAGAGAGGTAATAAATTTACACAAAGCGCTCTCAAGCAGAACAATTGTATCGTAGATTTTATTGCGCAAAATGTTCTGTTTTATATATAACCAAAACCTCTCAACAGGATTGAGGTCAGGTGAGTATGGTGGTAGGTATATAATTTCGATATTTTTAGGTATCTTTAAACTTTTTGACTTATGCCAACTAGCGCAATCCATCACGAGAAAAGCCTTTCGTATTCCTAAATATTGCGACATCTGTTCAAGGAATATATTTATACAAGCAGTGTTGACGTTTGGTGCAAATAAGCTAAAATTCTCTCCATTTCTGGGATTAACTGCACTATAGAGATAAAAATTTTCCCTACCTAATTTTACCTTAACCTGTGTCCTACTGCCTTTTTTAAACCACCCATGTCCAACTTTTGAATGTGTACCAAACCGTGATTCATCGAAGAAAAATAGCTCTTTTTCAGAATGCATGACAATAGTTTCATTGAGGTTTTTTTTTAAACTCCTCTTGCTTATTTTTATCCTGTCCACTATGAACTGGTCTTGGTGTGATATATGAGAATTTCATTCTTTGCATATTACGATGTATTGTGGATTTGCTGATATTCAAACCAAATCTTTCTTGGATTCTTATTCTCATTTCTCTAAGAGCCTGTTCATAATCTTTTGAGGAGCAAGGCAGTAAAAGCTAGAACGACCATTTGTAGTCTAGTATTGAGTTTACGCTCGCAATTTTTCCATAACCGTCTACACTTTTCCAGCCAAGCAAAAGAACGCTCTACAACCCACCTTTTTGGCAATACAACAAAGGTATGTAATTCACTTCGTTTTATTACTTCAACGGTTGCACCAATAGTCGTTTTTATTTGAGTTGCAAAATTTTCTCCTGTATAACCTGCATCAACTAGTATATTTTGAACTTCGGAAAGATTTTTTCTTGCGTTACAAATCATCTCTACAGCAGCAGTACGATCTCCGATATTAGCTGTAGTAATATAAATTGCATGTGGCAAACCTTGCGTATCTACTGCAATATGACGCTTTATTCCTGAAATTTTCTTGCCGGCATCATAACCTTTTTCTTCAGCAATATCGGTGTTTTTTACACTTTGAGCATCAATGATGCAGAAGCTTGTTTTTGTATTCCGACCACTGTTGAAACGAACCTCTCCAACTAATTTTTTTTAAGACAATTTCTAGAACACTTTCTCTATCTTCATTCGGTTTTTTACTCCATCTCTTGAAGTAATCGTAACAATTGCGCCATTTTGGAAACTCTTTTGGTAGCATTCGCCACTGACAGCCACTTTTTAGCACATAAAGTACACCGCAAAATAACTCATATAAATCCAGTTTTCTTGGTTTTGTTTTTTTTCTACAGGATTCTAGATCTGGTAATATAATCTCAAATCTTTCCCGACTTATATCACTTGGGTATACACTCCTCATATATCCTAACTTATATACATTATCTCTTAGTTTATTCCTTTCTTGAGATCATGTACAGGTTCTAATAGTAATATTGGGGTTTTCCTCTATCCACACCTCAATTTGTTCAAGTTGACTTTGGTTCAATATAGTTTTTCTACGGCGTTGAGGTGGAGAAAATAATTTTTCTTCTCTTCCAAATTTTATGTGCTTTATCCATGTAGTAATTGCCTTTCTCGAAATGCAACATATTTTTGCTACAGCTGTTATACTGTGCTTTTTTGCTGCAATTACAGCATTTAGTTTTTTTGCAACATACGCATTATTTCTTACTTTCTTCAGCATCTCTTTTGCTGATTCCACCACTTTTTCATCCAATAATTTTGATCTTAATGCCATCTAAACCTCGCTATTTTACTTACTCCAGTATGGCTTTTTTTCCATTATTGTCTATTCGTTGCTTGTATAGCGGGAATTGGTATAAGCCAAGCTCATATTTTCCAGTGTTTTCTAAAGTTACTAGAGAATTAGGTAGGATATCTGAAAATTTTTGAAACAACTGTTGCCAACCAGTAGCATCATTGTCAAACTTGATAGCGCTCCTTTGGTTATAAGCTGCAGCAACATTTTTAAATTTTCCGATATCAATGCCAATGAAATTTTGATAAGATGTAATCATAATAAATAACCTCGATAGTTTAATTAATTTAAGATTGTAAACGGGTGCATACATATGTCCCATGCAACTATTCAAACGTATCGAGAGATGGGGCTAGTTTACCTTGATGGCTACGGTTGTAATACCAACTTTCATTCGGTCGCACACGCCCGTGATAGCCCTATTCCTATAGTGAGTAGGGTTATCTTTCCCTCTTATCTCTTTTATATCACATTTTTAACTTACAACTTTCAAGTGGTATAATTAAGCAAGAATGGTTGAAACGCTATAGAAATTTTCCTGACAATCTCTCACATATAACTCAGAGCTGGGACACTGCTGTTTCAACAAACGATTCTAGCGGCTTTAGTGTCTGCACTACCTGGACAAAGGTGAATAATAAGTTTTATTTACTCGATGTGTACCGTGCGAAGCTTGAGTATCCAAAACTTAAAGAACAAGTTCTGTCACTAGCTGCAAGATGGAAGCCACACTCAATTTTAATCGAAGCAAAAACAAGCGGTCAGCAATTGATTCAAGAGCTCAAGGCAATACCTATTATCGGGATAGTGCCACACGGTGGCAAACTTGCTCGATTCCACCAGATTGTTCCGATAATAGAATCTGGCAAGGTTTTTCTGCCACACCAAGCAGTATGGCTCAGCGATTTTGAGTATGAGATTTTAATGTTTCCAGAAACCCGCCACGACGATCAAGTAGATAGCGCTGTGCAATATCTTCAGTGGATGAGAGATAGTAGCTTCAGGGTTGCAGCTATACGAACATTGTGATTCAAGAGGCAATAATTTGCTACCCACAATTTCGATTATAAGCTCATTTAAAATAAATATTGATTTCTTATTTTAATTATTTAAAAATTAAAATAAATTATTTAAGATTGGGGTAAAAATTATGACAATAAATTATCAGCAGTGGCGGGAAGTATTAAGTACGGTTAATAGTGATAATAAATTAGATAAAAGGAACGTAATTGAAAAAGTAAAAGAAGAGCTAAAGGCAAGCAATGAAGAGGTATTTAAACAGTGGGAAGAGAGTAATTTTTATGTAAATTATAATTTGAAGTTGGAGATAATGAATTCACATTATTACATTTAACTGCTAAGTTAGGCTATACGAGCTTGACAAAGGCTTTAATAGTAACAAAAGGGATAGATGTTAATATAAAAGATGAAAATAAAAAGACACCTTTACATTTAGCTGCTGAAAATGGTTATAAAGAGGTAGTAGATGCTCTGTTGGAAAAAGATGAAATCAGGATTAATGAACAAGAAGATAAGGAGGGATGGACACCTTTACATTTAGCTCTTATGAATGGCCATGCAGACGTGGTATACTCTCTCGTAAGAAACGGTGCGGATGTTAATATACAAGATGAATATGGAATGCCACCTGCATTTTTGGCTATTCGAAGAGATTATGTATTTACTTTGCCAAAAAAACGTGAAGGCTCCTATGTTAATGTGAAAAATCATGCTAGAACTGCTTCTAGGAATTTAGCTAAAGAGGAAAAACAACGTACATCAGCAATTGCGAAAGGTTTTTTTGCCGGTAGTACAACTGCATTATCAGGTGTTTTAATAGCGAAAGCACTTTCTGCAACTGGAATAGTTACAGCTGAGTCAAAACCCTCTACACCAATAGCAGTGGTTGCAGTTATAGCAACAGGACTAGCAGTTGGTAGTGCTACATATATGATGTTAAAGCCCAGTACTAAAGTTGATGGAGTAGCAGTCTTAATGGATGGGCGTCAAGAAGCTGCTAGCACTAGTAGGGTTACCTAGCGCGTATTCGACCTAGCTGCATAAATACTGATCATAGAAAATGACATTACAGGGACAGTGGAATAACGTAGGAGAGAGCGCTGACAACTTGCGTTTAGGCAAGATTATATCTTGAAAAAATTAAGCTTTAGTGCTACTAAATATTGTAACTTCTATGCTGAAACCTGACTATGAATATGGAAAAAATACGCAATGCTAAAATAAAATTACCAATATTTCTCGATTATCAATCTACTACTAAAGTAGATCCTCGTGTTTTGGAGGTGATGATACCTTATTTTGGTGAGTTTAGTAATGCACACTCTCGTAGTCATTCATTTGGTTGGACAGCTGAGGAAGCAGTAGAAAAAGCAAGGAAGCACATTGCTGATTTAGTGAATGCAGACAGCAAAGAAATCGTCTTTACCTCGGGTGCAACCGAATCAAATAACATGGCTATCAAAGGTGTTGCTCATTTTTATAAGAATAAGGGAAATCATATAATAACTGTCTGCACGGAGCATAAGTGCGTTTTAGATTCTTGTCGACATCTGGAAAATGAAGGCTTTAAAGTTACATATTTGTCCGTTAAGCAAAACGGAATTATAGATTTGTTGAAGCTTGAGAAGGCAATCACTGATAAAACAATTCTGATTTCAGTGATGATGGCAAATAATGAAATCGGAGTAATGCAACCTGTCAAAGAAATTGGTGCAATGTGTAGAAAGCATAATATATTTTTTCATACAGACGCTGCCCAAAGCTTTGGAAAAGTTCCAATAGACGTAAATGAAATGAACATTGATCTTATGAGCCTTTCTAGCCATAAAATTTATGGATCTATGGGAATAGGTGCATTATATGTCCGTAGAAAAAATCCTCGTGTTAGGTTGACGCCACTAATTAGTGGTGGTGGACAGGAGAGAGGCATGCGCTCTGGAACAGTTCCTACTCCCCTTGCAGTTGGTTTTGGTGAAGCAGCACGTATCGCTAAAAAAGAAATGGAAATAGAAGCAAGCAGATTAGAAGAGTTGAGAGATATTTTGTACAACAAAATAAAAGAGGCATTTCCTGATGTTGTTTTAAATGGTGACTACGAAAATAGGATTCCAGGTAACCTTAACTTAAGTTTTCCTTATGTTGAGGGTGAGTCTCTTATCATGGCAATCAAGGATTTAGCAGTAAGCTCTGGTTCTGCATGCACATCTGCATCCCTTGAGCCTTCTTATGTTATAAGATCACTAAACAATGGCCACGATCTTGAGCATTCATCAATTAGATTTGGCCTTGGCCGATTTACAACTAAAGATGAAGTTCTATACGCAGCAGATCTTGTTACTAAAAATGTTGGACGGCTAAGAGAGATGAGTCCACTTTTGGAAATGGTACAAGAAGGAATAGATTTAAGCACCGTAAAATGGGATTCTCATTGAAGAACGTTAACCATTAGCAGAGTGATGGTTGTCTAAGCTCTTTCTATGGGTGAAATCGGAAACTTAGCTTTAAGTTCTTTGTAGATGCCACGGAACTAAGTAGCAATCCTATACATATTAAGCTCGCAGCAGTTGTGCTTCCGCCATAGGATAGAAATGGAAGTGGGTCACCTATTATAGGTAAGAAGCCTATTGTCATTCCAATGTTTATAAAGAAATGAGCACTAAAAAAGGCAAAAACCCCGATAGATATTAACTTAGAAAAGTAATTTTTTGACCTGTAAGCAATGGAGAATATTATAGCAAGCAATGTGGTATAGAGTAAAATCAAAGCCATGCTGCCTAAGAACCCCCATTCCTCACTAAGTACCGCAAAAGCAAAATCTGTGCGTTTCTCTGGCAAAAATCCAAGTTGAGTTTGACTCCCATTAACAAATCCCTTACCAAATAAACCTCCTGAACCAATAGCTATTTGAGATTGCTGTGCATTATAACCTATTCCAAGTGGATCTACTGATGAATCCAAAAATGATAATATCCTTTGCTTGTGATAAGGGCGCAAAAAAGGCCAAATAGCTGGTATTGCGAAAATGCCAAGAGTTCCAAAAATTATTAAATGAGGTCTTTCCATTATTGCTGTGAATATAATTGATGCTCCTATAAACAATATTATTACAGCTGTTCCTAAATTAGGTTGCTTCAATACAAGGAATACAGGTAAGAAAATAATTATAAGTGGCTTAAATAAACTTTGAAATTTCATCATTTTATACACACTTTGTTTATTAAAATAATGAGCAAGTGCAAGTATTAAGCCCACTTTTACAAATTCTGATGGTTGTAAACTAATTGACCCAATTCTTATCCATCTCGTTGCACCCATTATATGCGAGCCAAAAAAATTTACTGCTAACAGCGCAATTACTGCTGCTATGTAAAAAAAATAAGCGTGCTTCAAATAAAAATCTAGCTCTATAAATGACATAGCTATAGCAAGCAAAAGGAAGAAAGAGAATATGACCAATTGGTGAATTGCAAATGGAGCCCACTTTCCTCCAGCAGAAGAATATTGAACAACAATGCCAACGCAAAACAGAGCTATTACGTTAATGACTAATAATAAGTGAATCTTCTTCAGCTTATCCATAGCGAAAACTTTACAGACTTTTAGATACAATAAAACATAAGAAAATCAAAAAGCAAATTTATTAATTACCAACCGAATTGGACTACTATATATCCCAGTTATTACTGTTAAAATTGCCATAAATAATAGACAAAAGAGCATAAGTAATGGTACCTCATTAAGTGTCATTCCAGCGTTTGATGCTGCGCTATTTTCAAAATACATTTTCTCTACCACCCTCCACATATATATTAGTGCAAGAAAAGAGCCAGCAGCAAAAACTGCGAGGGAAATCCATGCATGAGATTCGATAATTGCTTTCATCATATACCACTTACTTACAAAGCCATTTGTCAAAGGTACACCGATTAATGCGAAACTAAGTAGAGTAAATGCAAGTGTTGTATAGGGCATTGACTTTTTTAGTCCTGATAAATTTTCTATTTTTGTCATACCAAACTTATAAGAAATACACCCTGCAGTCATGAATAAAGACGTTTTTATCATGCTATGATTTACTATGTGAAGAACTGCTGAAAACAAACCTGCTTTTGAATTTAAACCCAGCATTAAAATTATATAGCCAATCTGACTGATACTGGAGTGAGCAAACAGTCTTTTTATATCTTTTTCGATCATTGCAGATATTGATCCAAATACAACAGCACAAAGCGCAAGGATGATCATCACGTTGCTTAGTGGTAAGAAAAAATTTTGCTGAAAAACAGTGTAAAAGATTCTGATAAAAACATATATCATCACTTTGGTTACTGTACCTGAAAAAAATATGCTAATGAAGCTAGGTGCTTCACTATATGCGTTAACCAGCCATCTGCTGAGTGGAAACAGTGCCATTTTGATTGAGAGACCAACAAAAATGAATAATGTACCAAGTCTTATGATGTTATTATCGTATAATGGTACTATTCTTTCAGCCATGTCAGACATGTTGAGCGTTCCGGTCATAGAGTATAAAAGGCCGATGCCAAACAAGTAAAATGTTGCTCCTAGAGTACCACTAATGAGGTATTCAAATGCTGCAACTAAAGCTTTCTTATCCCTTCCCATTGAAACTAAAACATAAGAAGAAAGAGATGAAATTTCTAAAAAGACATAAAGATTGAATATGTCATTTGTGACTAAAATCCCAAGTAATCCACTTAGGCACAGTAGAAATAGAGAGTAAAAACCAGAGATTTTGTTTTTGCTAATCTCTTTTTCATTAATATGAAAGCTATAAAGCACACTAATCAGCGCTATAAAATTCACCAAAGTTAGAATCAAGGAGTTCAATATGTCAATTCTCAACTCTATTCCGTATGGAGGAGCCCAATCTCCAAGATAATAAGTTATAATTTCACCATTGTATGTTTTCACTAGCAACATTAATGAAATAAAGAAAGTAGCTGCCGTTGTAAAAAAAGAGATAAACCAGGACACCCTATGTTTCCTGGTAAGAAAGCAGAACATCGATGCAATTATTGGTATAATAACTTGTAGAATTGGTAATTGCATTAAACTGTTGTTAATACATCGTTAAAGTATTAGTATATATAATACTTTTTATTTTAATACCTTTATGTTATCTAAAATTTATAATGCAGTAACAAACTTATTAAGGAGAAAAGGTAAACTTATAGGTAGGGATGAAAGCGGAAATTCTTACTATGAGTCAAGTAAAGGGAAAAGATGGGTAATATATGGTAATGTTTCTGAGCCCACAACAATTCCTCCAGAATGGCATATATGGCTGCATTATACTAATAATGCAGTACCAGTTAATAATAACAAAAGAAAAACTCCTAATTTAACAGGTACGAAAGGTGCATACTACCCAAATCAAAAGGTGAAAAACTACTATGAAAGCTGGAATCCTAATAATTAAAGATGCGAAGGTCAAATATACTTGAAATAATTGCTGGATCGTTTGTATTAATTTTCACTATTTTTCTTGTCTTCTTCGCTATTAATAAGCTATCTTACATAAAGAGAAACTATAAGGATTGCTATAAAATACATGGCCTTTTTACTGATGCTAACGGTGTAGGGGTTGGTGATAGTGTCAAGATCTCTGGTGTAGAAATTGGAAGCATAACTGGTGTATCGCTTGACAAAGCTACCTACATAGCACGAATCGATATGTGCGTAAGCCGAGATATAAAGTTGCCAGTTGATAGCTCAGCTCTAATTGCTAGCAGTGGGGTTGTTGGTAGTAAATTTGTTAATATATCACCTGGTGCAGATCCTAAATTAATTTTACACGGTGGTAAAATAGCGCATACTCAAGCTGAAGCAAATATGGGTGGAATAGTGGATAAAATTATTGGTATGTTTACGAAATGAAATGGCAGAATTCCAAACTCAATTGAAGCTTCTGTAGTTCTAAAATACTCAAAAAGTTTGACTTATTTCTTTCTAATTTATAATTGAGGTTTATAGTACTGCTTAACAGTTGCAGTGCATGCCTATCAATGATAAGATGAAGACTAGTTTATTTTGATACTATGATTAGGTTGCTGTTTGCTGCGCTATTATTTTTTTGTGGTAGTGATGTGTTTGCAAAACAGGAAGCACGACCAATAGCCGGTGATAACCACATAAAGGTAATGAATTATAATCCACAGGCTATACATAAGTACACGGGCTTTTATGGTTATCAATCCAGCATATTGTTTGAGCCAGGGGAGATAATAGAGAATCTTTCAATGGGTGATGCAACTGGTTGGCAACTTCTTCCTCAAGGTAACAGATTGTTTATTAAGCCTATAGATGATATTGCGGATACTAATGCAACTATAATTACCAATAAAAGAGTTTATTATTTCGAGTTTCACGCTGAAGAGGCAACCGGACTAGATGATCCAAGGTTAGCATATGAAGTAAGGTTTCTTTATCCACTGTTCAACAGTGATGAAATTTATTCAACGAGTAACGGTGATATTCTAGAGCAAGCTAGTCATACCACTATCCCTGATATAAGTGATGTTGAGGTTATAAAGAAAGGCTTGAATTTTAACTATTCCATCTCGCACGTTAAAGGCAGTCAATCAATAATACCAATTAAGGTTTTTGATGACGGAAGATTTACATATCTACAATTCAATAAAATAAATTCTGATTTTCCAGCAGTTTTTATGGTTGATTCTGCAGGGTATGAGTCCTTGATAAATTTCCGTACAGTTGATGATTATCTAATAGTCGAAAGAGTAAGTTCGGTATTTACCTTAAGAAACGGATCAAGCACAGTTTGCCTATTTAATGAAAGTATGCCTTTCAAAAAAGGTAAGTGATTAAAGTGTCCGTATAGGTGCAAAATTCTTTCTATGGTGTTTCGTTATTCCATAAAGGCCAATAGCGCTGAGGTGTTCTTTTGTTCCATATCCTTTATTTCTATACCAATTATATTGAGGATGTTTATTATGCAATTCTTCCATAAGCCGATCTCTTGTAACTTTTGCAACGATTGAAGCGGCTGCAATTGATATACTTAAACTATCACCATTCACTATGGATTTTGTTTGCCATTTTACTTCAAGTGGTTGGTTACCATCAACCAAAACATAATCTAGTTCTAGATCCAAGTTTGCCAGCGCACGTTTCATTGAAAGCTTTGTTGCTTGCAAGATATTGTACAAGTCTATCTCTTCCACGCTTGCCATTCCTATACCAAATTTTGCAACAGATGTTATTTTTTCACATAGAACTTGCCTACACTTAGGAGTCAATTTTTTTGAATCATTAATACCATCAATAATTATGTTCCTATCAGTAAATACTACAGCTGCAGATATAACTGGACCAGCAAGCGGGCCTCTTCCAACTTCATCTACTCCTGCTATCATTCCTGACAGTGTATTTTCTAATGTAAAGTCTGGATATTTCATAATTCCTATAATAAGAAAGTTAAAGCAAAAATCGAATAAACAATAGAGATTATCCAAAATTTCATAACGATTGTATTTTCTGACCATCCTTTCTTTTCAAAGTGATGATGTATTGGCGACATAAGAAAAATTCTTCTTCCTTCTCCATATTTTAATTTCGTATATTTAAAATATGATACCTGAGTAATCACAGACAAAGTCTCTATTACAAAGATTATTCCAATAATAGCAAAAAGCATTTCTTTTTTAATTAGGACACTAGTTAACCCTAAAACTGCACCGATTGATAGGCTTCCAACATCACCCATAAATATTTTTGCTGGATGTGTGTTAAACCATAAGAAACTTAAAATGGCCCCTATAAATGCGATGCAGAATAAAGTAATATTTACATCTGCTTGAGTCATATATGCAATTAGCCCCAAAAAAGCAAAGGAAGTAATAGCTTGAGTTGCAGCAAGGCCATCTAGGCCATCTGTAAGATTCACAGCATTAGAAGAGCCGACAATTACAAATGCAGCAAATGGAATATATAGATAGCCAAAGTCGATTACTACTTCTTGAAACAGGGAAGTTTTTGTAAAACCTTCAGTAGCTTGTAGCTTAAGTATAGACATACAAACCAGAGCAACGGCAAACTGAATGAGTATTTTGGTTTTTGCACTTAAACCTTGGTGATGATTTGCCTTTAATTTTAAACAGTCATCAATAAATCCAAGTAGAGCAAAAAATAGAGTTATAAATATCAGCAATGAAATTTCTGGTGTTAATTGACTCCAAAACAGAATTGGTAGTAGAGCAGAAGTGAGTATTATTATTCCACCCATAGGTGGTATATTCTTTTTTGTTATTAAATGACTTTCTGGTCCATACGATCTGATTGGCTGTCCATCTTTACTCATCTTTTTTAGAAGTTTTATAAAATAGGGAAAAAGAATGAGCCCAAAAATAAATGAGGTAAAGAACGTCTTTGTAGCTAAGATCACCTGCCTATTCAAAATTAACTAGATATTATACCAAAAGCTTTACCTAATCTCAATTTATACCTTTTTAGCAGCTCATTTTATTTGGAGTAAATTTAGTTATTGATTAGTTATAGCAAAGTTTGCATACTGATATTTAGTTAATGGTAAGAGGTGGCATATGTTAGATTATATTAAAAAGCTTTTGTGGGCTACTACAGTACCTGATAATGAGAGTAGAGTTAAAAGTTCTTACACGCATATAGTAGAGAAACCTTCTTTTGGTGATGCAGCTTCAAAGTTGAGTAAGGAAGAAAGGTCAGAAGAGCATCTTGTTCTTCTAAAAGGTAAAGGCAATAGCTCGTTATCTAAGTGAAGAAGGTTGCCCCTCCTCACTCGACGGGAGTGTTAAATAAACTGTGTCAAGCCGCATTTTTAGTTCAACTCAATTTTCAGTCTGTTGGGAAAGAAAATGTCAAGCTGAGACATAGTTAATGACCAATTAGGCAAAGCTGTAGTCCACTTTTGCTCTACCTTTTTTATAGCACAATATACCTGTTTGTACAAGGCATTTGTATTAGTAAATGAGCCCTTAGTTTTAGTAAATTTCCTAATTTGTCTATGCAATCCCTCAATTGGATTGGTGGTGTAAATCAGCTTCCTAACTGGTCCAGAATACTTAAAATAACCAGACAAATTTTCCCAATTGTTTTGCCATGATTTTGTAACCAAGGGATATTTTTCACTCCATTTTTCTTCCAGCTCAAGCAAATAATTCTCAGCAATCTCTTTACTTGAAGCACGATATATTTTTTTCAAATCATTTATGAAAACTTTTACATCTTTGCTAGATACATACTTCAGTGAATTCCTTATCTGATGCACTATGCATAGCTGTACTTCTGCTTTAGGAAATACACTATTTATAGCGGTAGGAAAGCTTTTTAGCCCATCAATACAGGCAATTAGAATATCTTCTACTCCTCTTTCTTTGAGGTCATTTAGTACTCCCAACCAGAAGTTAGCTCCTTCACTTTCAGCCAAATAAAAACCTAATACTTCTTTTCTGCCATTTTGATTTATGCCCAATATATTATACATACATTTACTTATGCAATGTCCGTCCTCCTTGACCTTAAAAAACATGCCATCCATAAATACTATTGGATACACTGATTGCAGTGGGCGGCTGCGCCATTCATTGATTACTGGTAGCAGTTTATCGGTAATACTAGATATCTCTGCTGCTGATATTTTGTGGTCATATATTTCCTCAACATGTGAAGCTATATCTCTGTATCCCATGCCACTGGTATATGTGCTTAAGACCTTTGCTTCAAGTTCTGGATGTAGGCTTGTTTGCCTTTTTTTGACTATTTGTGGTTCAAAGCTTCCCTCCCTATCTCTTGGTGTTATACCAACTCTCATTATTAATGAACCAAATAAGAAGCATTGCAGAGTTGTTTAACCGTGGAAGGGGAAAGAGAGGTAATAAATTTACACAAAGCGCTCTCAAGCAGAACAATTGTATCGTAGATTTTATTGCGCAAAATGTTCTGTTTTATATATAACCAAAACCTCTCAACAGGATTGAGGTCAGGTGAGTATGGTGGTAGGTATATAATTTCGATATTTTTAGGTATCTTTAAACTTTTTGACTTATGCCAACTAGCGCAATCCATCACGAGAAAAGCCTTTCGTATTCCTAAATATTGCGACATCTGTTCAAGGAATATATTTATACAAGCAGTGTTGACGTTTGGTGCAAATAAGCTAAAATTCTCTCCATTTCTGGGATTAACTGCACTATAGAGATAAAAATTTTCCCTACCTAATTTTACCTTAACCTGTGTCCTACTGCCTTTTTTAAACCACCCATGTCCAACTTTTGAATGTGTACCAAACCGTGATTCATCGAAGAAAAATAGCTCTTTTTCAGAATGCATGACAATAGTTTCATTGAGGTTTTTTTTTAAACTCCTCTTGCTTATTTTTATCCTGTCCACTATGAACTGGTCTTGGTGTGATATATGAGAATTTCATTCTTTGCATATTACGATGTATTGTGGATTTGCTGATATTCAAACCAAATCTTTCTTGGATTCTTATTCTCATTTCTCTAATAGTAATATTGGGGTTTTCCTCTATCCACACCTCAATTTGTTCAAGTTGACTTTGGTTCAATATAGTTTTTCTACGGCGTTGAGGTGGAGAAAATAATTTTTCTTCTCTTCCAAATTTTATGTGCTTTATCCATGTAGTAATTGCCTTTCTCGAAATGCAACATATTTTTGCTACAGCTGTTATACTGTGCTTTTTTGCTGCAATTACAGCATTTAGTTTTTTTGCAACATACGCATTATTTCTTACTTTCTTCAGCATCTCTTTTGCTGATTCCACCACTTTTTCATCCAATAATTTTGATCTTAATGCCATCTAAACCTCGCTATTTTACTTACTCCAGTATGGCTTTTTTTCCATTATTGTCTATTCGTTGCTTGTATAGCGGGAATTGGTATTAATATATAAAAAGCTTAGCAAAATTATAAGAATAGTATATAATTGAAAGTATTTTATAGCGAGAATAATGCCTAACGAAATATATCTTATATTCTTTCATGGACTAGGGGATAATTATAAAAATGCAACTACATTCTGTAAAGATATGCAATCTGAGCTCATGCACCACCATGATATACCTAATTTTCACACTCATGCACACAAATACCCGGCTGCATTTCAAAATTATATAACTTATGCCTTAACCAGCTTCGTATGCTTACTAGCATCAATATTGCCACCTACTGTCATACTGCTCACTAATCCAATAACAGCTAGAACAGCTGGATTAGCAGTCTTATCAGCTTCAGCTTGTGTTTTTTTATCTATATTGCTACTCATGATTCCGTTTCTAAATAAGAATCAAAACTTATTCAAGTCTTCAATAGAGAAAATTAATCAACTAATAAATCAAGGTGTGAAACCCGAAAATATTATACTTTTCGGTCATTCTTTTGGAGGAGCAGTTGCATCAGAAGTATCAAGGCATTTTGCGAATAGAGATGTTAAACTTGGAGGAATTGTCTTCACTAGCACTTTTAGTTCTTTTCATACAGCAATAGAGCATTTTCCAATGCCTCAGACGAAAATTTTGAGTATACTGCCCTCATTCCTACTAAAAAGAATACTAAAAGCCTTCGATTTAGACTTTGATATAGTAGATAATTCACAAAAGTCACAAAATGAAAAAACGCCAATAGTAATTATTAATCACGCAAGAGACAAATTAATACCACTTCCTGCACAGTTGGCAAATGCAATGAGAGATGATCGATTATTAAATGGTAATCCGATTAAGATTCGTGATGATCTGTGTATATATGGAGATGATCCTCATAACAGTGTTTTGGATAGTGGCACACTGACTGAAGAATTAAGAGAAATGGTACTTAGTAAAGTTACGTCTAGAACGCGTTAACTTTTTTGCTGCTTTTTTTGGCTAAGGTCACACTTCATTATGCATTAAATTGTATGCATCTATTCAGGGAATTTGCTAATGTGAAAGCCAGTGCTTCCTTTCTTGCGATGTAGCTGTACAGAAATTGAAGATGTCATTTAGTAGCTCTCCCCTGTTACTTAAGTAGCTAACACTGAGATCCATAAATTTAACTGGATGCCAGTTTCTGGGCACTGACCATCATAAAGGAGCCAGTGTCATGCACTGATAGTTGTCTTTTCTCGCCTACCTTATTTTACTACTCTGCTGAACGTACACAATTGCATATAGTATAGTCTTCTGTTTTGGCGAGAATAGTTTTATTCCATTCGTCAAGAAGTGCTAAATTGAAATACGTATCACCTTTATAAGTTTTATGCATTTCAGTTATAATAAATTCTGAGATTAGGTTATGCTCTAAAAAAAGGTGTGCTATTTGTGCCCCACCAATCACAAAGACTTGAGAACTACTTTGAATTGACAGAAATTCTTGCATGGAAGAGACAACAGTACATTTTGGGCCTCTATTAAAACACTTGTTACGGGAGAAAACAATAGGTGTACGATTCTTTAGTATACTCTGAGGCACGGTTTCAAATGTCTTTCTTCCCATCACAATAACTTGTTTGTCAGTTACTTGGCAAAAATGTTTGAATTCACTTGGATAACGCCAGGGCAAATCATCATTTATTCCAATTACCCCATTAGGGTCAACAGCCATAATTCCAATAATCTTCATCCCTGTAAGGCAGCTTGGGCTACAAAAAATCGCATGTGGTCGCGTACATTATGCACTCGAAGGAAATCAATCTTATTTTGTAGTATAGCAGATGTAGCAATTGTTTCTAAATCTCTATTAGAGGCAGGCTCTGTGGAAAAAGAAGAAATAAATGACTTTCTAGAATGGCCAACTAAAACCTTGCAGCCAAAATTTTGTAAAGTTTCTATACTGCGTAAAATCTGAATGTTCTGATACATAGATTTACCAAAACCAATACCAGGGTCAATAACTATTGAATTTTCATCAAAACCCAGATCTAGTAGTCTGTTAATGTTCTTCTCTGCCCAATGATTTATTGTATCAATTGGGTCAGTGTCATATGGAATAATGTTGTCCTTATGTGTTGGTATCGAAAGCGAATGCATAATAACGATACTACACCCACTGCTAGCAACTTCTTTTAAGGTATTATTATTCAGATCTCCCCTCTGATCATTTACCCAGGCAATATTGTAGTGCTTCAAAACGTTCAAAATAACGTCTGGCCAAAAACTATCAATGCTGACTTTAATATCACCAATTTTCATATAATCGCTAAGATTATCAAGTACTGGTTTTAGACGTTCATATTCTTCCTCTGGCGTCTGTATTGAAGCTCCAGGCCTTGTTGATTGAGCTCCAAGATCAACTATGCTTGCACCATCTGATACCAACTGCAATGCCTGCTTGGTTGCTCGATTCGCATCATAATAAAGACCACCATCTGAAAATGAATCAGGGGTAATGTTGACAATACCCATAAGCTTTGGTGAAATCGTAAAACTCTTTGAAAAACAGTCTTGAACATTGAAAGCAAATGTTTTGTTAACCATTGCCATCAAGTGGAGCAAAAATGGTCTATTTACTAATTCTGGGTGAGGAATTTTAAGGTCAGGTATATCAAGCGTTAGATCATCCCATAACAAAATATCTAAATCAATAACACGAGGTGCCCATTTTTCGTAGACTTGTGGACGACCAATATCACATTCGATTTGTTTTAAGCCTTTTAGTAGCTCCTCAGGAGAAGAAGAACAACTTCCATAGACAATCATATTGAGGAATGGCTTGTTCCAATCAGGTGGAGCACCATTTGGTAAAATAGCCTTAGTTTCTAGAATGATCGAAGACTTTAAGTCTTTTAAATAGCTCTTCTTTAGTAACTCAGTAGCTTTTTGTAAATGGGAAAGGCGATTTCCTATATTTGATCCAATAGAAATATAGATCATTCTTGCAATTCATTACAGTAAGTAAAAAAAACGCCCCCATGCACACCAGGAACTGGTGGTGCGATTTTGTGAGTAGTCACTTTGACAGAAGAAATAATATGCTTCTTTCGCAGCAAAAGGTTACTAATGGCTCTGTATATCTCATGAGTTAAATGTTCGATTAAATTAAATTGCTTGCCCTGAACGAGGGATTGAATATTCTGCACTACTTCCAAATAGCAGATAGTATCTTTAAGTTGATCAGTTGTAAGTCCTAAAAGAGGAGATTTAAAAGTGAAATCAATATCAATACTCACCAATTGGGGAGAAAATTTCTCTTCTGCGCTACATCCTAAATGAACCCAAAGCCGTAAATCAGATATAAGAAGATTACATGCTACCACTGAACCTAGTATTTATAACTAATGACACACGTTAACATTCATCATTCCGTCAAGAAAGCCCCATAAGAGTTTTGCTCCTTTTTCAGCGCCTTGCATGACTTTCTCTTGCTCTTCTTCGCTTAAATCTGCAATAAGGTTTGCACATTCTTCAGAATGCCACTCATCAGCTTCCATATGAACGGTAAAAAATTTTAGAGAACGTTCGTCGTTTATTGAATAGTGTTTTTTCAGACCTTCAATTTTAGACTCAGAAACCTCTGGAGTTTGACGTTCATAAGCGTACAGAGCTCCAAGACCTTCTGCAAAACCTGATCTTACAATATCAAAGTAACCGTCAACTAATTCTTGCGTCTCTTTGATCTTTGCACCTTCACGGAGATCAGATCGCGCAACTCCAAGCCCTTCAGCAAAACGCTGCCATAACTCTGGGTGATTCTCGTCGCCTTGTTCTTCCTCTATTAAATTACCAAGCAAAACTTGCCGCATTTTCAAATTCGGACATAAGGAATGTATACCGCTGATATAACGAGGAAAAGCAGCAACGTGGTGATAATATTCCTTAGCATAGGTTTGCAGAGCCTGCAGGCTTAAGCTACCCTCATTCCATGATTCGTAAAACGGGTGTTTTAATAATTGTAAATTATCTAATTGATTATTAAGTGATTGAACAAATGTCATAAATAAACACTAAATTGTTTTAGGCTACGTTTAGGTTTATCAAATGTCAAGAGGCATTTCTCACTACCTTATCTCCGATTATAGAATTGTGCTCATCAAGTGAACACAATTCCTGAGTTAATTTCACTTTTTTTAGAATTCACAGATCGAAAAGAAGGGCTCAAGAGATAAAAACAGAAGTGATATGTGGAAAGAATAGTGAAAAAGAAATAGAGGAAAAGGAACAGTATTTTACCAATTTAAAGAATAAGTCAGAGTATACCTCAAAAGCTAACATCTCTGCAAATATTGAAATCAGTACTTCCTTCCTTTTCATCCAAGCTTTCGTAATGTCACTCAAGTAGCTGATACTGGGATCTAGATTTTTTAGACTTGATCCTATAGTCAACTCCACAACTACAAACGTTGTAATATAAGAGTAATATTCACCAAAAAGAATGTCATGCCAGTGCTCATACCAACTCTCATTATTAATGAACCAAATAAGAAGCATTGCAGAGTTGTTTAACCGTGGAAGGGGAAAGAGAGGTAATAAAATTACACAAAGCGCTCTCAAGCAGAACAATTGTATCGTAGATTTTATTGCGCAAAATGTTCTGTTTTATATATAACCAAAACCTCTCAACAGGATTGAGGTCAGGTGAGTATGGTGGTAGGTATATAATTTCGATATTTTTAGGTATCTTTAAACTTTTTGACTTATGCCAACTAGCGCAATCCATCACGAGAAAAGCCTTTCGTATTCCTAAATATTGCGACATCTGTTCAAGGAATATATTTATACAAGCAGTGTTGACGTTTGGTGCAAATAAGCTAAAATTCTCTCCATTTCTGGGATTAACTGCACTATAGAGATAAAAATTTTCCCTACCTAATTTTACCTTAACCTGTGTCCTGCTGCCTTTTTTAAACCACCCATGTCCAACTTTTGAATGTGTACCAAACCGTGATTCATCGAAGAAAAATAGCTCTTTTTCAGAATGCATGACAATAGTTTCATTGAGGTTTTTTTTTAAACTCCTCTTGCTTATTTTTATCCTGTCCACTATGAACTGGTCTTGGTGTGATATATGAGAATTTCATTCTTTGCATATTACGATGTATTGTGGATTTGCTGATATTCAAACCAAATCTTTCTTGGATTCTTATTCTCATTTCTCTAATAGTAATATTGGGGTTTTCCTCTATCCACACCTCAATTTGTTCAAGTTGACTTTGGTTCAATATAGTTTTTCTACGGCGTTGAGGTGGAGAAAATAATTTTTCTTCTCTTCCAAATTTTATGTGCTTTATCCATGTAGTAATTGCCTTTCTCGAAATGCAACATATTTTTGCTACAGCTGTTATACTGTGCTTTTTTGCTGCAATTACAGCATTTAGTTTTTTTGCAACATACGCATTATTTCTTACTTTCTTCAGCATCTCTTTTGCTGATTCCACCACTTTTTCATCCAATAATTTTGATCTTAATGCCATCTAAACCTCGCTATTTTACTTACTCCAGTATGGCTTTTTTTCCATTATTGTCTATTCGTTGCTTGTATAGCGGGAATTGGTATAAATTGCATGTTTTTCTTATATTAATGTTGTTATTTCTTTCCGAGAAGTAGTCTATATTGTCACAGATTTTTGCATTCTTTCTTGGCTTTATAATTGGTTTCAAATTATATTTATTGCATAATTTATATAAACTTGTTGTATCATAAGCTCCATCTGCAAGAAGAGACTTAATCTTATAGATGTCACATATTTCCTCCAGTATCTTAAATGCTGATACGCTATCATGTGAGAGGAAATTAGTATATCTAGTTGCTACAATCTTTTTACTGTTTATATCTAAAGCTACATGTAGCTTTCTCACCTGATCTGTGCCATTATATTTCCTTATCTTAGCGTTATCTTTGTTATGTTGAGTGCTGTTACTATAAATATGAATTGCAGTACTATCTATAGCAATTTCAATACTTTCTATATCATTTTTATCTGTCCTATGGTCGTAAAGTTTTAAATTAAGTTTATTTAATCGGCGACAAGCTTGTGAATACTTGGAGATTTTTTCTTATACTTTTCAGATATCCTTTTACAAATCCAACCCCTTGCCTTAAACCTATTCTAAACAGATTAACGATTATATGTATTACAATGACAACTTTATCGCTGTAAATCTCCGGCAACTTTTTCTGAAATTTCGTACCAGCTTTCTATAGCTTCATCGATGAAATGAAAAACATTCCCTCTTTTTTCTAGCAATTGGTTATATTCGCTATTGTTACTAACTCTCATCTTTTGTGGCATACACTTCTCAAAATATTCATTTTTTAATAGATTAACCACTTCTCTTCAGTTTTTCTCTCTTTTGTTTTCTCCTACCACTATTTGCTATGCAATAAAGCCTACCAGGATGCATTTTTATAATTATCACCTATTCCGTGGAAAAATATAAGATGTGTTTCCTTTTCTTTATTATATTTGGCAACATGCATTATTTCCCTCTAGCATATATTACACTTAGTAAAAGAATATTCTTTTTTGAGAATAAAATCAACTTTTTTAAAATGCTAAATAACCTGTTACTATACATTAGCACCGAAAATGATAGGCATACACATTAACAGACTCGAGAAATACAAGATAGCAGTATTGATAGTTGCAGCAGGAGTGGGCAGTAGATGCAATGTCAAAACCCCTAAACAGTATATAAAATTGGCAGGTAAATCTGTTTTATTTCATGCAATTAGGAAATTCTTAGCTAATCAGCACACAAATTATATAAAAGTGGTAATAAATAAAAGTCACGAAAACTTCTATAAGGAAACGATATCATCAATTGCAGATGCTAAATTACTAAGTCCAATATACGGGGGAGAAAGTAGGCAGAGTTCAGTTAAACTTGGACTGGAAAGCTTGCAAAAGATCAATCCAGATTTTGTCATTATACATGATGCTTGTAGGCCTTTTGTGTCAAATGCTCTGATAGATAACTTGGCTCAGTTCATGATTAATGATCAATATACAGGAGTAGTTCCAGCAATAGATGTTGAAGATACTATGTCATTGGTGAGTAATAATTTTGTTGAATCTACGATTTCAAGAGGAAAACTCAGAGCCATACAAACTCCTCAAATTTTTAATTTTGGAGAATTATTATCATGCCATCAATCAGTCAAAGAATTTACTGATGATTCATCACTAATGGTGGAGCATAAAAAACATGTTGCGATTATTGAAGGTGAGAAAAAGAATTTTAAGTTAACTACAAAAGAGGATATCAATATGGCAAAACTTCTTTTTGGAGAGCCAAAATTCCGTGTCGGAACCGGTTATGATATACATAAATTTGTTAAAATTCAAAATGATGCTAAGAGCTTTATAAAAATTTGCGGTGTGGAAATTGAGCATAATATGGCAATAGAGGCACATTCCGATGGTGATGTTGCAATACATGCAATCGTTGATGCAATACTAGGAGCACTAGGATGTGGCGATATAGGAGAACATTTTCCTCCTAATTCCTCTAAATGGAAGGATTGCAATTCATCTCATTTTCTTGACTTTGCTGCTAAAAAAGCACAGGAAAAAGGATATAGCGTGTCTAATTTAGATATTACTATAGTTTGTGAAGAGCCTAAAATATCGCCTTACAAAGCAGGAATGAAGGAATTCATATCAAAAATATTAGAAATTAATGTTGAATTCGTAAATATCAAAGCAACCACAGCGGAAAAATTAGGTTCTATCGGAAGAAATGAGGGAATAGCAACGTATGCTTCTGTGCTATTGCGTGCAAATTTTTATTGAAGGTAGAAACGAAATAACTTACTTGACAAACTCCACCATTTCACTTCCATTACAAGGAAAGTGGGAAAGTTTGTCAAGAAATTTCTATGAGCTACTTTCGACATTAATAGCTGATTCAAGTCTTCTATTCAAAATTTTCAATATAAAATCCAATTCATTTGAGTTGTTATAACGTATCATGACTTTACCCTTAGAATTACTATCATTAATTTTGATCTTTAAACCAAGCTGAGAAGATATAGCTCCTTCTAATGCTGCCATATCTTGATTTTTAGTACACTTATGCTCTTTTCGGTCGTTATTTTGTTGTAAGTCTTTTATCAATTTTTCAGTTCGTCTAACGCTCAGGCCCTGAGAAACTATTCTTTCTGCAATACTTTCCGCATTTTCAACATTAATCAATGCTCTTGCATGACCCATAGACAATTTTTTCTTGTTGATCATTGTTTTTACTCCATTAGGGAGTGACAGCATTCGTATCATATTGGTTATGTGACTGCGGCTTTTACCTAAAGTTGAGGCTAATTCTTCGTGTGTATAGGAGAATTCATCTATTAGTTTTCTATACGCCTCACCTTCTTCTATTGGATTAATGTCTTGTCTCTGTATGTTCTCAATGATGGATACTTCTAAGCATTCCTTGTCATTTAAATTTTTTATGGTAATCGGTACACTATCAAGATTTGCGACCTTACTTGCCCGCCAACGACGTTCCCCTGCTATTATTTCATAACCGTCATTATTTGGATCTTTACGCACTACAATAGGCTGTATGATGCCATTTTTCTCTATCGAATTTGCAAGTTCTTTTAATGATTCCTCATCAAAATATTTTCTCGGCTGAAATTTGCTCGGGTGCAGTAATGAAATAGGTAATCTATCTTCCTTATTATCATAATTATCACCTATGAGGCCGGCAAGACCTCTACCTAAGCGCCTATTATCCTTCATGCTGTACCATCACTTACCAGCTTTTTCTCTTTACAGATGCTCATGTGTTTCTCTAAAATTTCCTTTGCCAAACTTATATATGCTTGCGCACCAGAACACTTAAGATCATATACAATAGCGGGTTTTCCATGAGAAGGAGCTTCTGATAACCTTACGTTACGTGGAATAATGGTCTCATACAATGGGATGATAGTTTTATATACTTTATCGTTTAAATACTGGCAGATATCATTTTTAATCTGCTCACTAAGTTTATTGCGCCTATCATACATTGTGAGCAATATTCCTTCTATTGCCAGGAAAGGGTTTAGGTTATTTCTTTTTATTAGCTCTACAGTTTTAACTAAATGGCTCAATCCTTCCAGAGCGAAAAATTCACACTGGAGAGGAACAATAATAGAATCAGCAGCGATCAGGGCATTAATAGTAAGTAGACCAAGTGATGGAGGACAGTCGATGATTATGTACTCATAATTATTACATACTTTCTCTAGCGTATCTTTTAGTACGAATTTTCCCTTCTCAAGTTGTGATAGCTCAATTTCTGCAGCTGATAAGTCAACCACTGATGAAATTAGTGATAAATTTGGAATTTCCTTTATATTGAAAATTGCCGATTCCACCAATTCACTTTCACTGCTCAGCAGTATTCTGTATATATTTTTTTCTTTCCTGCTACGATAAGAAATCCCGAGCCCTGTACTAGCATTACCTTGAGGATCAAGATCTACCAATAAAGTACTTTTTCCCACAGCAGCAAAGGCTGTCGATAAATTTATACTAGTTGTTGTTTTACCAACTCCGCCCTTTTGATTTACTATTGCAATGACCTTGCTCACGCCTTTTATCTTATGTATAGAATAATTCTATTGTATACATGCAAGAAACTTTTGCATTAGAAAAGTTTTTGTTGTTAATGATACTCAAAGTAGACTGCTTTTTTTCTCCTTGTGTAACACACTTTGAACCTTATTTCCTAACTCATTCAGAGTAAATGGTTTTGGTAGAAAGTGAAAGTCTTCTATATTGATTTCATCGCTCTTTAAAAAAGCATCCTCTGCATACCCAGAAATAAAAATAACTTTGATATGTGGTCTATGTATCAATGCTTCTTTAACTATTTCTGGACCACTCACCTCTGGCATGATTACATCAGTGATTATTAGATCTATGTGTTGATTTTTTTTTCTAATGATCTCTAATGCCTCGCTGCCTATACTCGCTTCTATTACATTAAATCCTTTTCTTGTAAGAGCCTTAGCAGTAAATTCCCTTACTGAATCTTCATCTTCAATTAATAAAATTATACCATTACCTTTAATTTCTACCGGTTTCTCTATTTCTTTACTATCTTCCTCTTTATCATTTTCATCCGATATGTACACTATGGGCAAAAATATGCTAAATTTAGTTCCATGATTCACTTTGCTAGCAACATAGATGTATCCTTCCGTTTGTTTAATAATGCCATATACAGTAGAGAGGCCAAGACCTGTACCAGAAGTAATATCTTTGGTAGAAAAAAATGGATCAAACGCCTTTTCAATTATATCACTCGTCATTCCACATCCAGTATCAATCACTTCAATCACAACATAATTCCCATGTTCAATCGTTTCCTTATCTGGAGAAAACATATCCTGAGGTGTAGAATTTAATGAATCAACCTTTTGATTAAAGGTTCGTATAGTTAACTCTCCCCCCTTTTCCATAGCAGCACCAGCATTAACTGCTAAGTTAAGCATAACTTGCTCTAATTGCCCTTGATCAGCTCTAACAGCACCCAAATCGCTACCATAATAAATATTAAATTTTATATTTTCACCTATTAATCTTTTGATCATTTCATAAAGATTAGCTATCGTACCATTTACATTAATAATCTTTGGCTGCAAGGTCTGTCTTCTTGAAAAAGCAAGCAGTTGTCTTACTAAATTTGACCCACGTTTTGCATTTTGCTGTATTTGTATTATATCTCCAAAAGATGGATCGCTAGCTGAGTGCTGGAGTAAAAGCAAGTCACAAAATCCTATTATCCCGGTTAATATATTATTGAAATCATGTGCAATACCACCTGCTAACTGCCCTATAGCTTGCACCTTTTGATAATGCTCAAGTTTTATCTCTAGTTTTTTACGTTCAGTATTATCAATAAAATAACAAAGTATGAACATCACTTTATTATGAAGAAACTTATTAAAATATATTTTCATGTTATTACCGCCATTGAGCTGCACATCAAAGGACGCATTATTTATCCTATTGCTTGAAAAATATTCACGCACTTTCATATGATAACCATCTGATATCAATGCAAAGATAGAACCATTATTTGACCCCGCAAGTTTTACTAATGCTATATTTTTCTTTATAAAATTGCCGTTTATGTCGCATTGTGCAATAGCAATTGATGAATTTGCAAAACAAGGGTGTAGTTGATAATCAACAATATTTGATTCAGTTGGTGTTATAAAGCCATGTATATAGCTATGATTGTATTTATCACAAAATATAGCAGTACTCATATAAGCCTTGAATGGAGCACCACTTATAGTAAAAAACATAATTTCATTTTTGATTGTTGTATCTTCATACTTAGATTGAGATATAAAGTCATTAATTGAGCTGCCTTTTTCCAATTTTTTTAGTTCAAACATGTCTAAAAATCTTTCATTTACAGATAAGATAACTCCTTTTGTATTTGCAACATAAGTTGCTATATTGTGTTTCTCTATTAACTCTTCATATACCTGCTCTTTGTTTACCTGCGTTGCCTTCAATACAAAATACCCATTCGGTCTTGCTATTGGTGCTAATGATAAATTTAAAATTTTATTACTATTTATAGCAATTTGTGGATTATCTGGTATTGGCTCAGAGAGCAAAAGAAAGTTAGATACTTTATTCTTCTTGTTTAAGGAAATGCATACTTTTACAGAAGTGTTATTTTTTAATGCATGATAGAATGATTTTCTGTCTTTTTCTGACACATCTCCTGCTTCAAGAATTTTATCTAGCGTAACATCATCGTCTATATGATCTTTAAACCTTTCGTAGAACCTTGCATCAGCATAAATAACACCTTCATCTTTATATAAAATGAGACAAAACTCTGTATTATGATTTAGTGCATTTGCAAATATTGCATTTTGAAACTCTATGATGTTAAGTAGATACTTGTAACGTTTTATATTATATACCATAAAGAGAGCTATTAGAGTGCTAACTAACAAATTAATCTCTATGTTAACATGCTGACTATATACATTAGAAAAGTAGAGTACTGATATTGCTATTGGAGGTAAGAGCATAATAACTGCCATCACAACAATTGACATCCCATAATTCCTTAGTATAAAGTCAACTCTGTTCTCCTTTTTGTTATCTATGTATCTTTTACTCATTGTTATTGCTTGGTATCCTTGCGCATGTAAAAATATTCTACTATATTGATTTAATTATTATAGATTTATTAAAGCTCTTGATGGGTAATTGCTATTCCAATCTAATTAAGTTCTGTCAGTATAAGGCACAACAATATTAATAAGCCAGCAAGAAGACATTATGGAAAAACAAAAAACACAAGCTTTTGAATGGTTCTGTGCACTGAGAAACAAGATCACCGAATCTTTCTTATCAATTGAAGCACAGTCACTCACAGAACCAAAAATAGAAAAGAGAAAGTGGGATCGACCAGGTGGTGGAAGTGGCAAATCTACAGTTATCTTTGGTAATTTTTTTGAAAAAGTTGGAGTAAATGTTTCAAGAGTATATGGAAAACTCACAGATTTAGCAATTAATGAAATTCCTGGTGCAAGCGAAAGCAATGGGGAATTTTGGGCAAGCGGTATATCTTTAGTGTCTCACATGCAATCGCCCCTTATCCCTGCAGCACATATGAATACAAGGCTAATATATACCTCAAAGCAATGGTTTGGTGGAGGAATGGACTTTACTCCAATTTATAAAAATGAGGAAGATCGTAAGTATATTCACGAATCAATTAAAGCAACATGTGATAAGTTTAACATCGAATATTATCCAAAATTTAAAAAGCAATGTGATGATTACTTTTTCTTACAACATAGAAAAGAGCCACGTGGCATTGGTGGAATTTTTTATGATAATCTGAGTTCTGGCAATTGGGAAAATGATTTTGAGTTCACAAAAGCAGTAGGTGAAGCCTTTTTAGAAATTTACTTGCATATCATACACAAACATATGCAAAAATCTTGGACAAAAGAACAACGAGAAGAACAATTGATAAAACGTGGCAGGTATGTGGAGTTCAATCTTCTTTATGATCGTGGTACAAGGTTTGGTTTAATGACTAATGGTAACCCCGATGCAATTATGATGTCGATGCCCCCTCTTGTTAAGTGGTTATAGAACCAGCTATTAGCAAAAAACAAATCATTTTAGTTTAAAATTATACAATAATAGTGAGCTTTTATAGAGGGGTAAATCATGGGTATAATAGATAGTTTTTTAATTAAATTCGCTAAAAGTGGTAACATAAAAGGTGTGAGACTAGCTTTAGATCTTCATAGTATAGTAAATAGCTTTGAAAAACTCTTTTCTAGCATTAATCCTTTTAGAAATAAGGGAGTATCACTTAATGTTAATAGTAATCAAGCTTTAAACCACGCTTTAGAATGTTCAGTAAGAAATCTTGATCATAACGTAATGACATTGCTTATCGATGCTGGAGCAGATGTTAACGAAATAGAAAAAAATAGCATAGGAAATGTAGTTCTTCAATACAAAATAGCATCAGAAGCTATGCCGTATGGAGATAAGGAAAATCTCAGAAATCATAGAGAAAAATGTTGTCTAGTGCTTGGTGAGCTAATAAAAAATGACAGAATTCCTCAAGATGCTAAAGAAAGAAAAGAAATATTGGAGATTTTGAAACAAACGAAAGGTTATGATAAGCTTAAAGAGGAAGTAGAGCCAAAATTTAAGGCCAACTCACCTAAAAAACCTCCTAGAATTTTTGAGCATGATGATATTTTACTTTTAAAAGAGCCCATTTATGCTGAGGTGTATGACGCTAAGGTTAGTAACTCATTAGGAGAGTTGAGTGTATCAGATTATGCTGAAATATATGATTCACAAAAAGGATCCACTGAAAATTTATCATTGGAAGATAGTGGTTATTCTAGTATATCAGGAGAACCTATCTATGAAGGTGTAGATAATTTTTCAGAGCAAAAAAAGTCTGCTAATACCAATTCCCGCTATACAAGCAACGAATAGACAATAATGGAAAAAAAGCCATACTGGAGTAAGTAAAATAGCGAGGTTTAGATGGCATTAAGATCAAAATTATTGGATGAAAAAGTGGTGGAATCAGCAAAAGAGATGCTGAAGAAAGTAAGAAATAATGCGTATGTTGCAAAAAAACTAAATGCTGTAATTGCAGCAAAAAAGCACAGTATAACAGCTGTAGCAAAAATATGTTGCATTTCGAGAAAGGCAATTACTACATGGATAAAGCACATAAAATTTGGAAGAGAAGAAAAATTATTTTCTCCACCTCAACGCCGTAGAAAAACTATATTGAACCAAAGTCAACTTGAACAAATTGAGGTGTGGATAGAGGAAAACCCCAATATTACTATTAGAGAAATGAGAATAAGAATCCAAGAAAGATTTGGTTTGAATATCAGCAAATCCACAATACATCGTAATATGCAAAGAATGAAATTCTCATATATCACACCAAGACCAGTTCATAGTGGACAGGATAAAAATAAGCAAGAGGAGTTTAAAAAAAAACCTCAATGAAACTATTGTCATGCATTCTGAAAAAGAGCTATTTTTCTTCGATGAATCACGGTTTGGTACACATTCAAAAGTTGGACATGGGTGGTTTAAAAAAGGCAGTAGGACACAGGTTAAGGTAAAATTAGGTAGGGAAAATTTTTATCTCTATAGTGCAGTTAATCCCAGAAATGGAGAGAATTTTAGCTTATTCGCACCAAACGTCAACACTGCTTGTATAAATATATTCCTTGAACAGATGTCGCAATATTTAGGAATACGAAAGGCTTTTCTCGTGATGGATTGCGCTAGTTGGCATAAGTCAAAAAGTTTAAAGATACCTAAAAATATCGAAATTATATACCTACCACCATACTCACCTGACCTCAATCCTGTTGAGAGGTTTTGGTTATATATAAAACAGAACATTTTGCGCAATAAAATCTACGATACAATTGTTCTGCTTGAGAGCGCTTTGTGTAAATTTATTACCTCTATTTCCCCTTCCACGGTTAAACAACTCTGCAATGCTTCTTATTTGGTTCATTAATAATGAGAGTTGGTATAACTTAAATCATAAAGAGCAGCCAGAGCCTATTTATGCTAAAGTAGATTTATCCAAAAAGAGAGCAGAAAGACAAGCAAAATATATAAAATCTAGTTCTGGGACTTATCATGGATTAGTGCAGGATAAAGTGAATAATTTGCAAGTAAAACTAAATGAGCAAAGTGCTAATAAGCTAGCGAATCAGCAAATCAAGACCAAGGCTGGCTTTAGCGTAAAAGAAATAAGGCAAGGTTTTGAGCGTAGAGGTTCTGGATACGATTCTGGCTATGATTCCGATACAAAAGTTGAACAACAATTAGAATTAGGATCTAAATCTCCTAAATCTGAGATAGGTTGAGTAAGCATTGAACATGGAGTAATAGGAGGCTGTCGATATAAAATCACTGATATATCACTCTAACTATGTGATTCAAAATAATTGAATTGACTTTATATGTATAATCGATATAACTCAGTTAGATTCAAGTCGACTCTTTCGTCTAGTGGTTAGGACACCACCCTTTCACGGTGGTAACACGGGTTCAAATCCCGTAAGAGTCACTCAAACAGAATGCAAATAACTAAAGTTTTGAATGAAAAAAATTAGGCTTTATGTTGAAGAAGCTTTATCACAAAATGTAAGTTTGGCGCTTCATCCACGACAAAGTCACTATATTTACAATGTAATGCGGCTTAAGAAGCATGACAATATCTACCTTTTTAATGGAAAGGATGGAGAATGGTTAGGAGAAGTAGTGAATATATCAAGTAAATCGACAAAAATTATAATAAAAGAACGTACTAAACAACAACAACATGAAAAAAATCTATATTTGTATTGTGCTATGGTAAAAAGCGGCGCCTTAAGCAACATAGTAAGACAAGCAACTGAAATGGGAGTAACTTGCATTCAATTTATTTCAACAGAGCGTACAGTAGTAAAAAACATTAACCTAAGTAGAGCGAAATTACAGGCAATCGAAGCTGCGGAACAATCCGGTAGAACAAGTATACCAGAGATTTTGCTTCCTATTAATTTTTGTGAATTATCCGATTCCCAGAATAAAAATTTTGTTTTGTGTGATGAAACAGGTGAAGGACAATCTCCTAATAAAATTCTAAAAGGCAAGAAAAACGTTGCTATTATTGTTGGCCCCGAAGGTGGTTTTTCATCTTACGAACTTGATTCTGCCAATAAATTTTGTCAGAAATTGAGTCTAGGAAAAAGAATTTTGAGAGTTGATACTGCTGTAGTTGCTGCATTAACCTTCACCAATTGGTATAGCTAGATTTTTTAATATGGCTAGTGCAACTTGACCCTCTATATAAAGAAATCTGCATTATATTTTTCCTAAAAGAAATAAATGAAACTTGCATTTTTCCGAACTATCGATACTCTTAGTAAAGAAGTCGGGGCGTAGCGCAGCCTGGTAGCGCATTTGGTTTGGGACCAAAGGGTCGGGAGTTCAAATCTCTCCGCCCCGAGATTAGAAAAATTACAAGAGCACTGTAACCTAAGAGCAATTTTTATCAGTAAGTAAATGATTGACAGCAGAATGAGGCTTTTTTCATATAAATTACTGCATATCATATTCTAGCGCTCAAGTTTATAAAATAATTGACAATGTTAATTTTCTAATTTATAGATGGATTTTGAAATGATTACCGAAGGAGGTATAGAGTTTGATTGAAGTATCAGTCCATTATGGTGATGTAGATAGAGCTCTTCCAGTGTTGAAAAAAATAATTCAAAAGGAAGGAAGAGGGCTCAAAATGAAAAAAAAATATCACGAAAAGAAATCAGAGAAAACAGCTAAAAAAAAAGCTGAAGCAAGGAAAAAGAGGTATCAGCAAGAATGCAGAAGACAGCGTTATGGTTGGTAGTTTTTACTAAGGTTAATAATTAGTTATCTTATGAATATTCACGAATATCAAGCAAAGGAAATTTTACACAAGTTTAATGTTCCGGTACCAAAGGGTTTTGTTGCTACATCTGCAGAAGGAGTAGAAACTCAAATAAATCAACTAAAATCTGATGTATTTGTGGTTAAAGCTCAGATTCATGCAGGTGGTAGGGGTAAGGCTGGTGGCGTAAAGCTAGCAAAGTCAACTAAAGAAGCTCAGCAACTTGTAAAGGACATGCTTGGCATAACTTTAGTTACTCATCAAACAGGGCCAAGCGGACAGCAGGTAAAGAGAGTATACATTGAAGAAGGTTCAAGCATTAAAAAAGAGTACTATTTGAGTCTAGTAGTCGATCCAAAGCTCAGTAGATCAGTATTTATATTTTCCTCAGAAGGCGGGATGGATATTGAAGAAGTGGCAAAAAGTTCTCCTACAAAGATTGTGAAATTTGATATTGATCCTGCTACTGGTTTTACAAGCCTTGATAACAATAAGCTTGGCAATACCTTTAATCTGAGTTCAGAGCAAATAGGAAAGATAACAAATATTGCAAAAAATATATATGATACGTTTATTACAACTGATGCGAGCCAAATAGAAATTAATCCACTAGTTGAAACAAGTTTTGGAGATTTTGTTGCGCTTGATGCTAAAATTAATTTTGATGACAACGCTTTATATCGTCATCCAGAAATTGTGCAGCTCCGTGATTATGATGAAGAAGTAAAGGAAGAAATAGAAGCTTCAAGGCATGGGCTCAGTTATATAAAAATGGATGGCAATATTGGCTGTATGGTGAATGGTGCAGGTCTTGCTATGGCAACAATGGATATAATAAAATACTACGGAGCAGAGCCTGCTAACTTTTTGGATGTTGGTGGTGGAGCAAGTAAAGAGACTGTTACCGAAGCATTTAAGATTATACTGTCTGACAGTAATGTAAAAGGAATTTTAATTAACATATTTGGCGGTATAATGCGTTGTGACATCATTGCAAATGGGGTTGTTGAAGCCGCAAAAGAAATAGATATTAAGGTTCCTTTAGTTGTTAGGTTGTCAGGCACTAATTTCAAAGAGGGAAAAAGAATTTTAGAAGAATCAGGGCTAAATATTATTGCTGCAGATGAACTTGACGAGGCTGCGCAGAAAATAGTACAAGAGGTGAAGTAGAGTATGTCCGTTTTAGTAAACAAAAATACAAGATTAATATGTCAGGGTTTTACTGGTGCGCAAGGCACATTTCATTCAGAGCAAGCCATTAGCTACGGAACAAAAATGGTTGGTGGTGTAACTCCTGGCAAGGGTGGTAGCACTCACCTTAACTTGCCAGTTTTTAATACTGTAGCAGAAGCTAAAGAAAAAACTGACGTAAATGCCACGGTGATATACGTGCCTGCTAAATTTGCAGCTGATGCAATACTTGAAGCAATAGATGCAAAAATAGAGTTGATAGTTTGTATTACAGAAGGCATTCCTATACTTGATATGGTAAAAGTTAAGCATGCACTTATTGGTTCGAAAAGTCGATTGATTGGCCCAAACTGTCCAGGGGTTATTACACCTGAAGAATGCAAAATAGGAATTATGCCAGGACATATTCACAGACGTGGACATATAGGAATTATGTCTCGCTCTGGAACTTTAACTTATGAAGCGGTAGCACAAACAACTGCTGTTGGTCTTGGTCAATCAACATGTATAGGAATTGGAGGGGATCCTGTTCATGGTATGACGTTTGTTGATTGTATGGAGTTGTTTTTAAAAGATGATGACACTCATGGTATTGTAGTTATTGGTGAAATAGGTGGAAATGAAGAAGAGGATGTATCGCATTTTATAAAGGCGGAAAAAATTAAAAAACCAATTGTTGGATTTGTAGCTGGCCAAACAGCACCTCCAGGGAGACGTATGGGGCACGCTGGAGCTATTATCTCCTCTAGTGGCGGAAGTGCTGGTGCAAAGTTAGAGGTTATGCGCAGTGCTGGGATTGCGATTGCAGAAACTCCTGCTGTAATTGGTAAAAAGGTATTAGAAGTAATGAGTGTCAGTGCCTAGCCTAGGTCATAAAAACCCTATATCCCCAGTCATCAGTATATTTTTTGACCACTCAATCAATAACTGACCCCCTGGTAAATTTACTGAAGTTTGTTTAGTAGATAAACACTTACGAAGTATAGATGCAACAAATACTGCACAAGCCGCACTACCACATGAAGCAGTAATACCTGTTCCTCTTTCCCAAACTCTTAAGTTTATTTCTCCAGATTTTTCTATTTGCGCAATACTAACATTTGTTTTCTGAGAAAATAATTCATGATTTTCTAGCTTTGGTCCTAAATTCTGCAACGGTATTTCGCTTACGTTATCAACAAAAAACACTATATGAGGGTTACCAATATTGACTGCAACTGGCTCTTTCAGCATTTCAAGCTCTATAGGTAGATAAAGGGGATCGCATTCACAAGAAAGAGGAATTTCATGCCATTTAAGCAGTGGTTTACCCATATTGACCTTTATTGATTTATCACCTACTTTAAAACATTCTAAGATACGATTATTTATCAGTTCAATAGTGATATATTCAGTACCTTTTTCTGACATTATCAAATATCCAACACAGCGTGCTGCGTTTCCGCACATTTCAGCTCGACTGCCGTCAGTATTGTAGATATGCATAAAGCAGTTTGCAGCATTAGACATTGTTATAATTATCACTTGATCACAACTGCCTTGATCAGCAATTTGTCTATAATTCCAGTCTAAATTATTTGCTGAACGTGAGTCTATGATAACAAAACTATTGCCAGTACCGTGCATCTTTACAAACGGGATCTTGTCTGTTAGGTTACTTACCATTATAGCAAAATTATATAAGTGAAAATTTTTCTTCTAATTACAGCTGTTTTGTATTCTATAGTTTTCTGTAATGTGAGTGCTAAGTCAATACCGGAGAACAGCAAAATGCTCTTTTGGCAAACTGGAGTTAGAAAGGGAGCAAATGTTTTCAATAGAAAAGTTGATAGTGACTTAATCAAAGCAGCAAAGGAATACAAAATTGGTTTTATTCGTCTTGCTCCTGACAAATTTGAAACTACGCAACGTGACTTCCTCTTAGGCAATGCAGACAATTATCCGGGCCTGATTTCCAAAGACCTGAAAGTTCTGAAAGATGTTTTAGATGCTTTTCATCAACAAAAAATACCCGTAGTCTTAACGATGCTCAGCTTGCCTGGATCTAGGTGGAAGCAAAATAACGATGATAAAGATGATTTACGATTATGGTCAGATCAAGCTTTTCAAAAACAAGCAGCAAAATTTTGGCAAGACCTTGCAAAAGAGCTTAAAGATCATCCTGCTATTGTTGGATATAATATCTTAAATGAACCACATCCAGAAAGGCTTTATAATACCGTAGATTCGGCTATTTATAACGTAGAACAAAACAAAATTCAGAAGAATCTATTTGGCTTTTATAGCAGTGTGGTGAATAGTATCCGCCAAGTTGACTCAGAGACCCCAATAATACTTGATAGCAGCAGTTATGCTGACTCTAATACTTTTGATAAATTCAAACCAATTGATGATTCTAATATTCTTTATTCTTTTCACATGTATGAGCCCTTTGCTTATACAAACTTAAAATTAAACCAGGGTAACTTTACCTACCCTGGCCATATTCAATCTTTTGATGCAAAAAAAAGTGGAGTATTGGAATAAAGATAAGTTAAGATCATACATAGAACCCGTAAAAATTTTTCAAGAGAGGTATAATATACCAGATTATAAGATCCTTGCTGGAGAGTTTGGCGGACACCGCTGTTCAAAAGGATTAGAGCACTATTTTCGAGATCTTACTTCTATTTTTAATGAATATAATTGGCACTTTGCTGTCTATGGCTTTCGAGAAGATGTGTGGGATGGTATGGACTATGAACTTGGAAGTAAGAACCTGTACATGATCTCAAGAAAGGAATAAACTAAGAGATAATGTATATAAGTTAGGATATATGAGGAGTGTATACCCAAGTGATATAAGTCGGGAAAGATTTGAGATTATATTACCAGATCTAGAATCCTGTAGAAAAAAAACAAAACCAAGAAAACTGGATTTATATGAGTTATTTTGCGGTGTACTTTATGTGCTAAAAAGTGGCTGTCAGTGGCGAATGCTACCAAAAGAGTTTCCAAAATGGCGCAATTGTTACGATTACTTCAAGAGATGGAGTAAAAAACCGAATGAAGATAGAGAAAGTGTTCTAGAAATTGTCTTAAAAAAAATTAGTTGGAGAGGTTCGTTTCAACAGTGGTCGGAATACAAAAACAAGCTTCTGCATCATTGATGCTCAAAGTGTAAAAAACACCGATATTGCTGAAGAAAAAGGTTATGATGCCGGCAAGAAAATTTCAGGAATAAAGCGTCATATTGCAGTAGATACGCAAGGTTTGCCACATGCAATTTATATTACTACAGCTAATATCGGAGATCGTACTGCTGCTGTAGAGATGATTTGTAACGCAAGAAAAAATCTTTCCGAAGTTCAAAATATACTAGTTGATGCAGGTTATACAGGAGAAAATTTTGCAACTCAAATAAAAACGACTATTGGTGCAACCGTTGAAGTAATAAAACGAAGTGAATTACATACCTTTGTTGTATTGCCAAAAAGGTGGGTTGTAGAGCGTTCTTTTGCTTGGCTGGAAAAGTGTAGACGGTTATGGAAAAATTGCGAGCGTAAACTCAATACTAGACTACAAATGGTCGTTCTAGCTTTTACTGCCTTGCTCCTCAAAAGATTATGAACAGGCTCTAAGAAATTACCATGGAAAGATTGGCAAGCAATTGAAGAGGGTAGGATGAAAAAAAATTATTTGCCAGATAATTCAATTTTTAAGATATTAAGAAAAGAATGGTCAAGTCAGCTCGCTGGCCATTCGTCATAAAAAAATATTTCTTCTATTGGCTTTCTCTTCTTTTCTTTAACTTCGGCACCTTCTTCCTCGTAACCAACCGCTATCACTGACATTATATTAAAATCATCGGATATATTGAACTCTTTCACTATTTTATCTCTATCAAATCCACCCATTTGATGAGCCATTAAGCCTATAGCTGTAGCCTGTAGCATAAGTGCGTAATTTGCTGCACCAGTATCGTGATTAGCCCAAAAATTTTCTCCTTTACCTTGTTTTCGGAAGTTCTTAGCGCTTAGAGATATAATTAGTATTTGTGCATCTTTTGCCCACTTTTGATTAGATTCATCAAGGCAATCGAGCAATTTTTTCCATGCGCTTTGATTGTTTTGTTTGTTGTATATCACATATCTCCAAGGTTCATCACCAAAACATGAGGGAGTCAGCCTTACAGCTTCTATTAAAATATCCATTTCTTTCTGAGATATTGCTCTTGTAGGATCGTATGAACGTCCGCTGTGACTTGCTTTCATTAACAATAATAGATCTTGATTACTTATCATTTTTAATTTATAAATAATTCATTGTAGCGTAATATAAGCAAAATTTAAATTGCAAAACCTCTTATACACATATATTACATTTAGTAAGTTATTTTTATTGGGAAGATATGTTTATAACACAATCAAGCAGTAGGTCAACACCGGCTGAAATATTGTCTTGCGTTTTACTTTTATTCTTGATGGCTCAAATAAGCGTACCATCGCAGCCTGTACCTATCACATTGCAAACTTTGGGAGTAATGCTTATTGGGCTTAAATTTAACCGCAGAACAGCATTCTATTCTGTGCTTACATATCTATCACTTGGTGCAGCAGGATTGCCTATTCTTGCAAGTTTTTCTGGTGGTTATCACATTTTTCTCGGGCCAACAGGTGGATATTTGATTGGCTGTTTAGTTGCTGTTGTAGTAATGAGCAGAGTAAATGAATTACTGAACTCTAAATATAAATCATTTATGTGTAATTCTTTAAGTTGTCTAGCGGGTACAGTTGTAATCTTTATTTGTGGTGTTAGTTGGCTTGCTATTTACGTGGGTTTGGAACAAGCAATAATGGTAGGTGTTTTACCATTCATCCTTCCTGGTTTGGTAAAAATTTTTCTACTTGTAGCAGCTTTGCAGTATTTGAAAAAGTGATAAGGTTTCGTCCTCATCATTTCATGTGCACTCTTGCATTTCAAGGGTATGGGTATTCTCAGGGTTTTGTAGAAAATTATAAGAAGATAGCAAGTAAAGTAATTAGCGGTCCTAATACTCAAATCAAAGTAGTTGATAACCTTGACAGTATTTGTAGTGCTTGCCCAAGCCAGACTAAACAAGGCAAATGCACCAAACAAGCTAAAGTTTTAGAACTAGATAGAAGACATAAGGAAGTTTTAGGGATAAAAATTGGAGAGATTTTAACCTGGAGTGAAGCAGTAAAAAGAATTAGAGAGAAAATGTCTTTAGAGAAATTCGACTACGCATGTAAGGGGTGCAATTGGCAGCCACATGGAATGTGCAGAAGTGCCCTTTTAACTCATTCTAAATAGTGTCTGCCAATTAATAATATCTTTACTATTATATTAGATAAATAATTTAGCATTTATGAATTTGTAATGTGTTGCGTATAGTTCAAAAAAATAAGATTTATTGGTTACACACTGCAGCTAATCCCACAACACTAGGACCTATGTTTATCTGTATGTTAATTTGCGTTGTAATTTTATGGGAGTCTTCTATTACCTATGCTAGTGAAAATTTGGAGGTACAAAAGGCTTTCGATAATGTTGTCAAGCATATAAAAGCTGATAAAAAACATAAAGATCTTGATGTTATTGAGAGAAAAAGTGACAAATTTAATATCAAAATTTCGCAGAATTCTGGCAAGAGTTTTGACATATACTCTACTTTAAAAAAAGCAAAAGATTCCTTTGAGTCAGGAGATAATGAAACAGCTATTTCTCTCCTTAATCAGATTATTGCAAAGTTTCCTTATCATGAAAGTGCTTTAATTGGACTAGGGAATATCTATTACGCTAACAAAGAATTTAAAAGAGCCGTAGAGATTTATACAAGGCTGTTAAAAGAATATCCTAGCAACCCTTATGTATTAAAGAATTTTCTGACGATAATCTCACAATATGATCCTGATTTGGCATTGAGTGAAATGTTGAAATTGTATGATATACGCAGAAATTGCGCCCCTTTATCAGCAAATTTAGGTTTGATCTATATGAAAAAAGAGGATTACGTAAAAGCTAAAGAATACATGAAAGCAGCAATTTCTTTAGATCAAAACAATATTTTTTATACCTATAATTTAGCTGTTATTCTAGATAAGCTCTCAGATTTTAAAAATGCTACAGCATTTTATTCAAAGTTGTTGAACATGTCAAAAAATGCAAGTGAAAGAATACCTTTATACAAGGTAGCAGCAAGACTAAAATTTATACAACTCCATAGTGCGCACCCAGCGATTCCATAAGAGTTGCTTGTATCGCTATTTTTGTTTACAACAACAACATTGAACTATAGAATTACATCTAGAGGGGCAATTAGCTCAGCTGGTAGAGCATCTCGTTTACACCGAGGAGGTCGGCAGTTCAAGTCTGTCATTGCCCATTAGCCTAGTTGAATATTAATATTACAATTATTTCAATCAAAGTATAGAAAATGCAAGACAACATAGTACCAGTTTCAATAGTGAAAGAGCTAGAAGATTCTTATCTCTCCTACGCAATGAGTGTGATCATAAGTCGGGCTATACCTGATGTGCGAGATGGATTTAAACCTGTTCATAGGCGCATATTATACGCAATGTCGAGGGCTGGGTTCGATGCCGGTAAACCTTATAAAAAAGCAGCTCGTATAGTCGGGGATGTAATGGGAAAATATCACCCACATGGTGACATGGCTATCTATGACTCCTTGGTTAGAATGGCTCAAGATTTCTCTCTTCTTTTACCACTTATCGACGGGCAAGGTAACTTTGGTTCAATAGATGGAGATCCACCAGCTTCAATGCGATATACAGAAGCAAGGCTTCAGAAAGTGTCACACTTCTTACTAAATGATATTGATGAAGATACAGTTGACTTTAGACCAAACTATGATGGAAATGAAACAGAGCCTGTTGTACTGCCTGCAGAATTTCCGAATCTGTTAGTAAACGGTGGAAGTGGTGTTGCAGTTGGTATGGCAACCAATATTCCTTCTCATAATCTTGGCGAGATAATTGATGCTTGCATGTTATATATAGATAACCCTGGAGTTACTCTAGATGAATTGCTTGAAGTAGTACCAGGGCCAGATTTTCCAACGGGAGGAATAATTCTTGGTAGATCTGGAATAAGATCAGCGTTTGCTAAAGGCCGAGGTTCGATTGTCGTGCAGGGTAAAACCCATATAGAAAATCTGCCACAAGATAGACAAGCAATAGTTATTGATGAAATACCTTACCAAGTAAATAAAGTAAAATTAATTGAGAAAATAGGTGAGCTCGCAAAAGAAAAAAGAATTGAGGGCATAACAGAGATTAGGGATGAGTCTGATAAGTCTGGTATTAGGGTGGTAATTGATCTCAAAAAAAACACTGAAGCAGATTTTATATTGAATCAAATACTAGGGCTTACTCCTCTAAGAAGTAGCTTTAGTGTTAATACTTTAGTTCTGAGCAACAACAGACCTGCTTTGATGTCATTGAAAGAAATCATAGCTGCTTTTATTGATTTTAGAAAAGAAGTACTAATCAGGAGAACAGAGTTTCGTCTAAGAAAAACGAGGGAAAAAGCTCATATATACATAGGGCTCTACATTGCGGTTCTCAGCATAGATGAAGTGATAAAAATCATCCGTGGTGCAAAAGATCCTGAAGAAGCAAGTAGAGAGCTTTTAAACAAGGAATGGAAAACCTCAGCTGAAATAAGCACGATTATTGAACTAATCTCAGACAGTATGAGCTTTTTGAAAGATGGAGTATATAGATTAACTGAGCTGCAAACAAAAGCTATTCTTGACATGAAGTTGCAACGCTTAACAGGCCTTGAAAAAAACAAATTGGAAAATGAGCTAAATTCAATGCTTAGCCTGATAAAAGAATATATTGCTTTCCTTGGCTCAGAAGAGAAATTGATGAAAGAAATAAAAAACAATTTACAAGAAATAAAGAATAGATTTGCCATATCACGAAAAACTGCAATAGAAGAATCAGATATGGACATTGAGGCTGAAGATCTAATTCCACAGGAGGATATGGTGGTGACCGTAACTATGAATGGTTACATCAAACGTGTGAAGCTTTCTCACTATAGAACTCAGCATCGTGGTGGAAAAGGAAAGCTAGGACAGGGGTTAAAGGAGGAGGACGTAATCACAAAATTATTTGTTGGGAATACTCATACTAGCCTCTTATTCTTTTCTAATATTGGCCGAGTTTACAGATTAAAAGTTTATAAACTACCTCTTGCAGAACCAACTGCACGTGGAAGAGCGCTTGTTAATATATTCCCGCTTAGCGATGGTGAAACTATAACTAACATCATGCCGCTTCCAAGTGAGAATGACGAAAATCAAAATATAGTTTTTGCCACTGCTTATGGGAACATAAGGCGTAACTCCTTAGCGGATTTTCACTATATTCCAAGCAATGGAAAAATAGCAATAAAGCTCGAAGAAGGGGATAAATTAGTGTCAGTTAAAGTGTGTAGCGAAATTGATCACGTTCTACTTTCAACAACGCTTGGAAAAAGCATCAGATTTATTGTAAGCGATGTGCGTCAATTTAAGAGTCGCAATTCAGATGGCGTAAGAGGTATCAAACTTGCAAAAAATGACAGCGTGATATCCATGACCATACTAAACGGCATAGGCATTGCAACAGAAACAAAAGAACTTTACTTAAGAGTTCCGCTTGCAAAAAGGATGGAAGCTGCAACCAACAACTCAATTGATTCTAAATTAGAAAAAACTTTGAATGATTTAGGAATAGATAAGCAAACATTCTTAGAGCTCGCAGTGAATGAGCAATTCATATTAACTATTACTGAAAATGGTTTTGGTAAAAGAACTTCTGCATATGAATATAGGGTAACAGGTAGAGGCGGTATTGGTATTACAAATATCCTTACTACTAGCAGAAATGGCAATGTTGTTGCTAGTTTTCCAGTTGAGCAGGATGACAACATAATGCTTATTACAGATAAAGGAAAGTTAATTCGCATTTCGGTTAATGAAATTAGAATTGCAGGGCGTAGCACTCAGGGAGTCACTCTGTTTAAAACAGAAAGTAAAGAAAAGGTGGTATCGGTAGCAAAAATTGAAGATCCTAGCTCCACTGATAGAGAATACGTCTGAGGTCGAAAGCGCTATTTCTTCTTAATTGTATAGTAAAGGCTAAGCAAAAAGTGCAAATTTCTGTTGATTAATCTATAGTATTTAAACTAAAATATATATCTATGGTCAAGTAGAGATTGATGGATAAGAAATTAACTAGAAATAAAAAATCGTTGACAAAAGAGAAGAATAAAAAAACGTCTCCTATTCAAGATCTTACTAAAAATAAGAGTAGAAGAGATTTTATAACATTAACTACGTGCGCCATGGCATGTATAGGAGCTGCAAGCAGTCTTTGGCCATTGATTAAGTCTATGAATCCTTCTGCTGAGGTTTTAGCGATGTCTACGGTTGAGGTTAATCTATCTGATATTCAAGAAGGACAAGGAAAAAAGGTAAAATGGCAAGGTAAGCCAGTATTTATCCGCAAGCGCACAAAACAAGAGATTGAGGCTGCAAGAGCCATAAATGCAGAAAATTTGAGAGATCCTGAATCAGATGAAAAAAGAGTATATAAAGGGAAAGATGAATGGTTAATTATGATTGGAATATGCACCCATCTTGGATGTGTACCGGTTGATCACGCTACAAAAGACGGCAACGGTTGGTTCTGCCCTTGTCATGGTTCATATTATGACACATCAGGCCGAGTAATTGGTGGTCCTGCACCAAAAAACATGGCTATACCTGACTACTTTTTTCCAAGTGAAAATATTGTAGTAATTGGCAAGAAGGCTTAAGGGATTTTCATAATTAAAGTAACGAAAGTATATTGTATTTCAAGAAGCACACTGACTTCATAAGCAAAGCTCTTGAAGTCTATCAAGATAATTTTATACTATGCACATATTCGGGTGACAATTAAGAGCCTGTTCATAATCTTTTGAGGAGCAAGGCAGTAAAAGCTAGAACGACCATTTGTAGTCTAGTATTGAGTTTACGCTCGCAATTTTTCCATAACCGTCTACACTTTTCCAGCCAAGCAAAAGAACGCTCTACAACCCACCTTTTTGGCAATACAACAAAGGTATGTAATTCACTTCGTTTTATTACTTCAACGGTTGCACCAATAGTCGTTTTTATTTGAGTTGCAAAATTTTCTCCTGTATAACCTGCATCAACTAGTATATTTTGAACTTCGGAAAGATTTTTTCTTGCGTTACAAATCATCTCTACAGCAGCAGTACGATCTCCGATATTAGCTGTAGTAATATAAATTGCATGTGGCAAACCTTGCGTATCTACTGCAATATGACGCTTTATTCCTGAAATTTTCTTGCCGGCATCATAACCTTTTTCTTCAGCAATATCGGTGTTTTTTACACTTTGAGCATCAATGATGCAGAAGCTTGTTTTTGTATTCCGACCACTGTTGAAACGAACCTCTCCAACTAATTTTTTTTAAGACAATTTCTAGAACACTTTCTCTATCTTCATTCGGTTTTTTACTCCATCTCTTGAAGTAATCGTAACAATTGCGCCATTTTGGAAACTCTTTTGGTAGCATTCGCCACTGACAGCCACTTTTTAGCACATAAAGTACACCGCAAAATAACTCATATAAATCCAGTTTTCTTGGTTTTGTTTTTTTTCTACAGGATTCTAGATCTGGTAATATAATCTCAAATCTTTCCCGACTTATATCACTTGGGTATACACTCCTCATATATCCTAACTTATATACATTATCTCTTAGTTTATTCCTTTCTTGAGATCATGTACAGGTTCTAAGGTATTCTAATACCAACTCTCATTATTAATGAACCAAATAAGAAGCATTGCAGAGTTGTTTAACCGTGGAAGGGGAAAGAGAGGTAATAAATTTACACAAAGCGCTCTCAAGCAGAACAATTGTATCGTAGATTTTATTGCGCAAAATGTTCTGTTTTATATATAACCAAAACCTCTCAACAGGATTGAGGTCAGGTGAGTATGGTGGTAGGTATATAATTTCGATATTTTTAGGTATCTTTAAACTTTTTGACTTATGCCAACTAGCGCAATCCATCACGAGAAAAGCCTTTCGTATTCCTAAATATTGCGACATCTGTTCAAGGAATATATTTATACAAGCAGTGTTGACGTTTGGTGCAAATAAGCTAAAATTCTCTCCATTTCTGGGATTAACTGCACTATAGAGATAAAAATTTTCCCTACCTAATTTTACCTTAACCTGTGTCCTACTGCCTTTTTTAAACCACCCATGTCCAACTTTTGAATGTGTACCAAACCGTGATTCATCGAAGAAAAATAGCTCTTTTTCAGAATGCATGACAATAGTTTCATTGAGGTTTTTTTTTAAACTCCTCTTGCTTATTTTTATCCTGTCCACTATGAACTGGTCTTGGTGTGATATATGAGAATTTCATTCTTTGCATATTACGATGTATTGTGGATTTGCTGATATTCAAACCAAATCTTTCTTGGATTCTTATTCTCATTTCTCTAATAGTAATATTGGGGTTTTCCTCTATCCACACCTCAATTTGTTCAAGTTGACTTTGGTTCAATATAGTTTTTCTACGGCGTTGAGGTGGAGAAAATAATTTTTCTTCTCTTCCAAATTTTATGTGCTTTATCCATGTAGTAATTGCCTTTCTCGAAATGCAACATATTTTTGCTACAGCTGTTATACTGTGCTTTTTTGCTGCAATTACAGCATTTAGTTTTTTTGCAACATACGCATTATTTCTTACTTTCTTCAGCATCTCTTTTGCTGATTCCACCACTTTTTCATCCAATAATTTTGATCTTAATGCCATCTAAACCTCGCTATTTTACTTACTCCAGTATGGCTTTTTTTCCATTATTGTCTATTCGTTGCTTGTATAGCGGGAATTGGTATAATTGCCTGTATTGATGGGCTAAAAAGCTTTCCTACCGCTATAAATAGTGTATTTCCTAAAGCAGAAGTACAGCTATGCATAGTGCATCAGATAAGGAATTCACTGAAGTATGTATCTAGCAAAGATGTAAAAGTTTTCATAAATGATTTGAAAAAAATATATCGTGCTTCAAGTAAAGAGATTGCTGAGAATTATTTGCTTGAGCTGGAAGAAAAATGGAGTGAAAAATATCCCTTGGTTACAAAATCATGGCAAAACAATTGGGAAAATTTGTCTGGTTATTTTAAGTATTCTGGACCAGTTAGGAAGCTGATTTACACCACCAATCCAATTGAGGGATTGCATAGACAAATTAGGAAATTTACTAAAACTAAGGGCTCATTTACTAATACAAATGCCTTGTACAAACAGGTATATTGTGCTATAAAAAAGGTAGAGCAAAAGTGGACTACAGCTTTGCCTAATTGGTCATTAACTATGTCTCAGCTTGACATTTTCTTTCCCAACAGACTGAAAATTGAGTTGAACTAAAAATGCGGCTTGACACAGTTTATTTAACACTCCCAAATTTAACTGGACGCCAATGTCACAAATTAGCCTTCTCACCTATCTTATTTTGCCACTTTGCTGAACAGATACGTCAATTTCATCTACTGATGAGCTAGGTCTGCTGTCCTTTATATGTTGTACCAAAAGCTCCATAATTTTTTTTTGCTCATAAAATTGCTGAAATGAATATATTCCATTCGAGCCAACTAACGCAAAGAATCCTCCTTGTACATTTGGAGGATTCTCATGCCAGCTAATGTTTCTTACGTATTCAGCAACTTGTAAGGAAGTATCTCCTGAAAGGTTTTTAATATTAGGATCAGCACCTTTTTCTAGCAGTAATCTTGCCATTTTTTCATTACCTTTCATAGCTGCTATATGTAGAGGTGTATTGCCAAGCTGATTGCCAATATTGACATTCACCCCTTCTACACTAAGTAATAATTGAGCTACCTCGTCATGGCCATTATCAATAGCTACACACAAAGGATTCATACTGGTATCACAGCCATTGACTTTAGCACCATTATCAAGAAGCAACTTAACTACTGCTGCATGCCCATTCTGAGCAGCTAGATACAAGAGTGTGACATTATTTTTTTTATCTACCATGTTAACATCAGCATTTTTTGTGCTAATTAATAGTTCAACTATTTCAGTATGTCCATTCTGAGAGGCTAAGTACAGAGCTGTTATACCAAATTCATTGTCTTTAGCATCAATCTCAATTCCTTTAGTATTAAGTAACACCTTTACAACTTCTACAAGTCCATTTTGAGCAGCAATATGTAAAGGTGTCTTACCATGAGTATAGTCTTTTATATTGGGATCAGCTCCCGCTTTAATTAACTCCTCTACTATAGCTTTGCTTTTAGCTGCAACAGCAAAGTGTAAAACTGTACTGCCTTTAATAGTTCTTGCATGAACATTAGCTTCTTTACTGATTAGTAACTTTACTACGTCTAAATGTCCTGAATAAACAGCAAAATGCAAGGCTGTAAATCCTTTTTTGTCCTTGATATTGATATCAGTTTTTACATTAAGTAATAACCTAACTTCATTTATATTACCACTATAAGCGGCTTGATGTAATAGAATATTTTCAACCGGGAGCGATTGAGTGCTGAACATATTTACCTCTATATAATAGTATGCCTAGTGCTATTACATCAAAACAAGGAACTTTCAAGAAAATTTTTTGCATCTCTGGCAATCTAATTTTCTCTATTCTAATATATACAAACTCTTTAAACCCACCTTGTAATCAGGATAAACTAGAGAGACACCAAGATCTTTTTTAATTTTAGTATTGGTTACTTTTTTTGATCCTAAATAAAAACCCCGTGCGTAATTCGGTACGGAAGAAATCTCAACTGGCTTTGGAGGGCTAATATTAAGAAGCTCGGCTGCATAAGTTACCACTTCAGATTGCGTAGCAGGTAAGTCATCTGCACAATTGTATATTTCACAAGGCTTTATATTTTGCATGGAAGAAAATAAAATATTCGATATATCTTCAACGTGAATACGAGAAAAAATTTTTTTCACATTTCTTGCTTTGCCAAGCTGCAGGTCAATTAACGCATTTCTACCAGGACCATATATCCCAGCCAAACGAAAAATATGTACAGGCAATTTGCTACTTAGCCACTTCTTTTCAGACTCAAGGCGCTTTTCTCCTCTAATTTCTATAGGCTTTGTTTCAGATTCCTCATTCACCCAATTACCACAGTGGTCACCATAAACATTAGTTGCAGACAGATAACCAAGCCATTTAATATTCTCCAGACAATGACCGTATCTCTCCATAACATCATCGCCGTCTGGAGGAATAGAAACTAAAACATGCGTTACGCTTTTAAGCAGATCTTGATCAACCTTTTCATAATCAAAAAGTTGTATATCTTTATTTCTTGATGTACCGTTAACTTTCCAGCCTAAGTTTAGCAATTTCTTCGATAGAAATTTAGCTACATATCCGTAACCAAAGCAAAACAAGTGCATGGAAATTAATTTCCAAAATTCTTCTTGATAAATTCAACCCCTAACTTTATTCCTTCTTCATTAATAATATGGCCTAATCCATGAATTGGGTATCCTTGAGCGTTTACTCCATTTTCTTTCAGAGCTTTAACCGCTAAATTAAGGGAAGAAAAAGGTACCACGTCATCAGCATCACCATGAATAACACATATGCTGGGTTTTGATTTGATCTCCGGTGCAATTTTTGAAGGTGAAAGAAACCTACCAGAATATGCAACAACCGATGCACAAGACTGAAGCCGGGTAAGAGCTACATGCATTGCAAGCATTGCCCCTTGAGAAAATCCAACTAAAGAAAGCTGAGTATCTTTTAAATTAAGCTCCTTTAATTTTGTATCAATAAAATGATTTACAATTGATGCAGCATTTTTTACTCCACTATATAGCGCTTCCTCACTACGATCCTCTAAACTAAACCATTGATAACCATCACCTATTTCTCTTTCAAATGGAGCATTAGGCACTATTAAATATGAATCAGATAAAGACTTGCTCATAACTTTAGCAAGATGCACGAAATTATCGCCACTTGAGCCCCAACCATGAAAAAAAATAATCAAATTTTTCTTATTTCCATTTGGACAAATTTCTTGGCTTTGTAGTTCAATCATCTCTTCATCCCTTTATGTTTATATTTAATTTTACGGTAATACTAAATTTGAGGAACAAGACCTCACTACTGCTATAGCTCTTTGATATGAATAAATACTACTTAGCTTCAACTTTCTCTATCAATTTCTTGACCAAGCCTCTCAATCTTCTGCTGGAATCATCAAGCTCTTGAATTTGTAAAGCATCTTTTCTCATGAGCTCTTTGTGATTACTCTTTATGTAATCATACATTTCCTTCATCTGAGCAATCATCTTATTGATATCCATACCACCCATATCAGATATCATGCTAGGCATATTTCCTTCCAACATTCCACCAGCCATAAGCTGCTGAGACATTTGCATAAATGGCTTTAAGGTCTGTTGAAGCAAATTAGGATCGCTTGCTAATTTTTCTATTTGCTCCTTGCAAGTATCCATGTACTGCTTCATAAATTCATCATCTTGTACTTTATCTGTCATAATTATACCCATTTGAAACTAATATTATATATTGTTTTTTAATTAAAAACAATACAGAAACAGCCATATTAATACTTGATTAAATGACAAATTAACTATTTTAAAGGTTCACATACTCTCTTTAACCATTCCTTATCTTTTATGCCATTTTCTATATTTTTATAAACAAATTGGTGATAGCTATTTATCCATTTAACTTCATCTTCAGTAAGCATTTGTACATCTATTAGCTTTTTATCATATGGAATGGAAGTCAGTTGTTTAAAGTTTAAGAAGCCATTTTCTTGCTTTTCAACATACATAAGATTTTCAATCCTTATTCCATACTTTCCTGGAATGTAGTAGCCAGGTTCGTTAGAAAGTATCATTCCTGGCATGAGCTCCACTTTATTTCCTTTTGATATTGCTTGCGGTCCTTCGTGTACCGAAAGGTAACTTCCTACTCCATGTCCTGTACCGTGCATGTAATCCATTCCAAATTTCCATAAATGTATACGCGCTAATATGTCCAATTCTCCACCAGTAGTTCCAGAAGGGAAGACTGCAGTTGCTACCGCAATATGAGCTTTTAGTACTATTGTGTAATGAGCTCGTTGCTCGTTGGTTGGATTGCCAACTGCTACAGTTCTTGTAACATCGGTTGTACCATCAAGGTACTGACCACCAGAATCGATCAAATATAGTCCATTTTTTTGAATAGTTTTATTTGTTTTACTGCTTGCACGATAATGAATGATTGCTCCATTCTCGTTGAATGCTGAAATTGTTGGAAAACTCGATTGCTTAAATAAATCCTGCTCTTTTCTGTACTCTAAAACTTTTTCTTCAGCTTCAAGCTCAGTAATTTCATTGAACTTCTTATCTGAATAATCATCATCTTCCTTGATGTTATTCCAACACCTCATTTTGTCATTCCAGCGCGTGACGCTAGAATCTATGTTTTTTTCCTGGATCCCAGTATCAAGCACTGGGATGACAGTAGGAGATCCTGAGATGGCATCAGCTACATCTACGTTTTTCTTTTGGTCAGCTACTTGGGTAACATGAGGGTTTTTAACATTATTTTCAAGCCAATATAGAAAATTTGTAACTGCTACTCCATCTTTGATGTGTGCGTTTATAGCTCCAGTTATTTCAGTTTGATTTTTTACTGCTTTATGAAGCAAACAAGGATCCTCTCTCTCAATTATCTGCTTATTTTTTATCATAGCCATAATGCTCATTGGAGTCGTGCTTGGATCTATCATCACCAAATTTAACTTATGTAGTGAATTTTCTAGCTCACTAATATCAAAAACATTTATATGGTTATCAAAATTTGCTTTTATAGTTGAATGTTCTTTATCTTGAATAAATAAATCAACATTGGCATTTTTATACAATATAGCACGACCCAATATACAAGGAGTATATTCAGCACTTTCATTTCTTAAATTTAATAACCATGAAATTGAATTTGGATCAGTCAGAAGCACTGCTTCAGCCTCTATAACTTTCACTACTCTTTCACATTTATCCTTACTGCTCTCACCAGATGTATGTGAGACTATTGTTTGTGCCTTATGACTACTATCTTTTTCAATTAAGTAAGGTACTAGTTTACAAATGCCTTCATATTTTCTTATGTCCTTCATAGTAAAATATTGCGGATAGTAACCCAGTGAGGTAGTCAATGTTAAGTTTGCTTTTACCCATTTGTGTGGATCCTCTTCTTGTATATTATATACTCGAAAACTGCCCTGATCGAGCTGACTGCGAGCTTGTGTGATATAGCGTCCATCTGTAAAAAATGGGCACTTATTACTCTTTGTAACGATAAGTAGCCCATTTGTTCCCGTGAAGCCACATAACTCTGCTAACTCTTTTGAATATTCATTCAAATACTCATCTTTAGTATGCAACATAAATGCATCAACATTTGTTTCACACATAAATGAACGAAATTCTTCGATTTTTGACATGGAATACCTTACGCAGAATTAGCAGCTATTTTCGTTTTCTTATTCCTAAGGTACACTAATATGCTAACTATTGCTGCTGGAGTGATGCCCTGTATTTGCTTTGCAATGCCAATTGTTGCTGGTTTTATTGATTGCAACTTCTCTATCACTTCAGTTGACAAGCCTTTAATCTGTGAGTAGTTGAAATTAGTTGGAATTTGAGTATTAACTTCCTCTTGTAGAAACTTCATATCTGCTTCTTGCCTTACTAAATAAGGCTTGTATTTTGCTTCAATTGCAACTGCTTCATATATTTCATTTTTAGTTATGCTATCAGTTATAGTGTTATTCCAGCACATGACGCTGGAATCTACATTTTTTTCAGTGTCATACACACAACTGTATGAATCCTGTAATTTGTAGGTAGCAGGTGGTGTCATTCCAGTGCTTGACACTGGAATCCAGTTTTTTGATCGAAAGTGTCGCTGGTTGCAATCGGTTTTACTGGATCCCAGTGTCAGAGCACTGGGATGACATCCTTCTGGTAGATAACGTTGGCACAGTTGTGTGTTATGCACTGGGATGACAGGAGAGGGTTTAGTGTCAGCTACATCCACTCTGGTGTTATTCCAACATGTGGTGCTGTTTAACTCTGGCCATATTTCTCGTAATTTATTCCAGTCAATATTTGGATAACCGAGCAAATCTAGTGCTGTTTTTCTTATCCCGTCATAAGATATTTTAATGCCATAGGACCTGAGCTGCTCAGGAGTAATTGTTAGGCTCTCTAATTTCTCCTCAAGTTGCTTAATGGATTCAAGTTTACCCTGCAAAACAGAGTGTCTCTCATGCGATACAAGGGAAATATCATAACCTTTTTGTGTCAACCTTCTATCTGCATTATCTGACCTAATCGCCAGCCTGTACTCTGCACGTGAGGTAAATAATCTGTAAGGCTCAGCGATCCCCTTAGTGACCAGATCATCTATCATTACACCGATATACGAATCTGTACGATGAAGAACAAAACTTTTTTGAGATGAAGAAAGCGCTGCGTTAATTCCGGCAATAATTCCCTGCCCTGCTGCTTCTTCATATCCCGTAGTTCCATTAATTTGACCAGCAAAATATAGTCCTTTAACTTTCTTAGTTTCAAGAGTATGAAATAGCTCGCGTGGATCGATATAATCGTATTCAACTGCATATCCAGGTCTTAATATTTCTGCATTTTTAAGCCCTTTGATACTCTTTATCATTTCATACTGCACTTCGATGGGCAATGAATTTGAAATTCCATTTGGATATATAGTGTTATCATCAAGCCCTTCTGGTTCTAAAAATATTTGGTGATTATTTTTTTCTGCAAATTTTTTAACTTTAACTTCAATCGATGGGCAGTATCTTGGTGCAATAACGTTATCTAAATATGAAGAAGCTGATCTGTGAAGATTCTCTCGAATTATTCTGTGCGTATTTTCATTAGTATGAGTAATAAAACATGGGACTTGAGGCTGGTTAATTTTCTCTGTAAGATAAGAAAAAGGTATAGGTGGATTGTCACCCACTTGTTCTTGTAATACTGACCAGTTTATAGTGCCACGATCGAGTCTCGGTGGAGTTCCAGTACGCAACCTACCCAATTTAAAGTTATACTTCTTTAGCATATTTGCAAGCTCTATTGCAGGTTTATCTCCCATTCTCCCTGAAGGAGTTGTTTGCTCTCCTATATGAATCACACCACGTAAAAAAGTCCCTGTAGTCAAAACAACTCTGCTTGTCAGTATACATTCACCTGAGCCTGTTATTACAGCTTTTATATAAGATTCTCCGTTGCTATCACTTTCTATAAGAAAATCGTCAACTGACTCTTCTTTTACTGTCAAGTTGTTATAATTTAGAATAATTTCCTGTATTGCTTTTTTGTATAATTTTCGGTCTGCCTGTGCGCGTGGTCCCCATACCGCTGCACCTCTGCTACTATTTAGAACGACTGAGTGTATGCTTGCTCGGTCGATAGCTCTTCCCATTATTCCATCAAGGGCATCCACTTCCCTAACTACAACACCTTTTGCAACTCCTCCAATTGCTGGATTACAAGACATTTCTCCTATAGTTGAAATTTTATGGGTTATAAGTAGTGTGTTTGCACCAAGACGAGCTGCAGCTGTAGCTGCTTCACACCCAGCATGACCTCCACCTACTATCACTACGTCGTATTTATACATTAAGTAACTCCTACTCTATAATATTCCAACTATAGGAGACATGTCAAATCTTACAGATTCCAATGTTGCACGCTACTCTTACTTGATTAGCTCAAACTGCCGTCTCTCTCGCAGAAAAAACTTTTTCAACTGTAGGAGAGGTAATACTTTTATTAACTTCTTCTCCCGGAAAGGTAATACATTCATCTACTTCTTCTTCCTGAGATATTCCAACATATGTAGAATCTGTAATCGAAATTGCACTTGCTACAGATGTAATTACTGTTTCATCTGCACAACGCACTATAGCTACAGTTGCAAAAATCCCTAAAATCGGTGCTATCAGCCCTATCATTCCATTTATTAATGTAGATCCTATCCTTGAATTAGGAAAAATAGAATCTACACCTGCAGTAAGTATAATTCCAATTATAGCACTTGCAGATATAGTAATACTCAAAATAATTGCTGCTTTTTCATGCTTTTCCCCAATAGGATCCCTTTTGCAAAATTTGTATAGCAAACATTTTACGTGAAAAACCGCAATCAATGCTGGAGCTATACAACCAGCAATTCCACCTATAGGTAAAGTTGATGAAATGTCAAAACTCAACCACCAAGCTAATACTCCTAGTGCTGACACTATACTATAAGCTAACAAGCAAATATACATACAATCCCTCTCACTAATTCTATTTTTACTCTAAATCGCAAACTTCCCCTCCGCCATCTAAATACTAGAGCAACAAGGAATGCTAACGGCCGTGCAAAAATATCTAATGTTTATATTTATGTAAAGTGGAAAATTTTAGTGGGGCGAGCGACCAGGATTGAACTGGCGACATTCAGTACCACAAACTGACGCTCTACCAACTGAGCTACGCCCGCCAAGGTATAAAGTTTCTAACATAAAGGCATAAATAGTCAATTAATTATTTAAGCTACCTCCTTTTGCAGAGGGTTTAAATTCAGCCAATAAATATTTTCATTTATGCTTTTACCATTATACTTAATTGTATTGACATTGTGGTATGTTTAAAAGTATTTTCACATTTAGTTTTTTTACAGCTATTTCAAGAATTTTAGGGTTAATAAGGGATGTATTGATTGCTACGGTTATTGGTGCAACCTCTCTTGCAGATATATTCTTTTCCTCGTTTCGCTTTGCTAATTTATTTCGAGCGTTTTTTGCAGAGGGAGCATTTACTACCTCATTCATACCATTATACTCTGCAGAGTCATATGATAATAAAAAGGCATTTAATTTCGCAAGTAGTGTAATATCCATTACGTTTATTATTCTAGTAATTTTTTGCCTTATCACACAAACCTTCTTCCCTTACATGATCAAAGTCTTCACTCCTGGATTTGACCAAAATAAATTTACCTTTACTGTAACTTTGTCGAAAATTATGATGCCCTACATAATCTTCGTGTCAATCGCATCACTTATTAGTGGAATGTTGCAAGTAAAACAGCATTTTGCTTCAACAGCTATTGCACCAATCTTTTTAAATCTCTGTTTAATCATTAGTTTGTTTTTACCTTATATTGAAACACCGGCTCATAACCTTTCTATAGCAGTCCTGATCGGAGGGATTTTACAGCTACTTCTGGTACTGTTTAGTGCATATAAATTAAAGGCTTTCTTTTCTTTTAGTTTAGAATTAAGTAATGAAGTGAGGTTATTTTTTAAGCGTGTGATACCTGCAATTATCAACAACTGTGTAACTCAAATAAGCCTATGGATTGACACAATCATGGCGAGTTTTATACCAAATGCAGTTTCTTATATATATTATGCCGATAGACTAAATCAACTACCGCAAGGAGTAATTGGCACTGCAATTGGTACAGTACTTCTTCCCCTGATTTCAAAACGAATAAATGATACTGAGAATATAGTCAAAATACAGAACAAGGCCCTTAATATAGGGTTAATATTAATTATGCCAATAACTGCTGCTTTTATCATTATTCCTGACATAATTTTACTTACGCTTTTTTCTTACGGCCAATTTGATTATTATGCAGTGCAGCAAACTGTTCCTACATTAGTAGCATTTTCTCTTTCTTTACCTGCATTTATTGTAAATAAAGTACTATTACCCACATTTTTTGCTAAGGGAAAGCTAAAAATACCAACTATGTTCTCATTAATGTGCCTTGGAATTAATGTAATACTAAACCTTTTGTTGATGAATAAGTATCAGCACACAGGAATTGCCATTGCTACTTCCATTTCCACTTGGATAAATTCTATTTTATTGATTAATTATTTAACAATAAATAAGATGTATAAAATTAGCCAAGCATTATTACTAAATATTGTAAAAATTCTCACTGCAACATTGGTGATGTCAATAGTTCTTTATCTCTCTAATTACTTATCAGCAGGGTTGTTTTTCGATAGAGGGCTAGCTCGTATTGTTTATTTAGTAACTTTAATAGCTTTGAGTGTTATTGTTTATTTTTGTACTCTTTACCTAACTTTTAGAGGAAGTTTGAATAATTTGAAATATGTATAAACTAGATCTTTTGCTAAAGGAACAGCAAATAATGTCATCCCAGTGCTTGACACTGGGATCCAGATATAAAGATATTTGCAAATTATGCAATAGACAACAGATTCTAGGAGCATACGCTGAAATAATGCTCATGATGAAAATAAGATGGATCCCAGTGTCAAACACTGGGATGACACCTATCTTATTTGAAATCACGCTCATACTACAACTTTTGTGCAGTTACATGTCAAGCACTAGCATGAGAGGTCTACTATGAAATTTTCTTTATACGCCATATTATCAATCTTGTTGCTATTAATTCTCATGCACATTGCTGCAACTTTTAAGGATTGGAGTGGCTACAGAGAATATATCATAAAAGAGTTAGAGAAGAAATATGATGCTAAAGTACATGTTGGAGGAAAAATTGAAGTTTCACTCATTACTCCAAAACTCACTATTCATAATGTATATGCGCAATACAATAAAAACAAGGAGCAAAAGCTATCAGATTTAATTAGTGCAAAAAAAATTGAAATAAGGCCATCGCTATTATCGTTGTTTTCATTTTCATTGCAACCAAAGTCAATCTCATTTTTGGGCATGAAAAGCAACAAAGAAAATTTACTTAATATTATAAATACGAAAGCCAATGATAATATAGTTGATATATTAATAAAGGACAGCCAAATAAGTTTTAACGCCGATACTATTAACATCAAGGAAGTTGCTATAAAAAAAAATAAGCAGTTTTTTGGTGAAGTACAGATTGGTGACAACAATTACGATTTTTCTGGAAAGGTTAATGTAACAAAAAATAATGTACACATTAGTGTTGATTCAAATTTTGCAAATTTGCTATTTAAAGGTAATAGAAATCAAGAAGAGCTCAAGGGCAATTTAGTATTGACAATTAATAATAATTCTGATTCTATGAGCGACTTGGCAAAAATCATTAATCTTAGCTTCCTTTCTTATGTGATTCCCAGCGAAAATATTGAGATATCATCCAATATCAATCTCAATGAAAGCGAGTTTACGGCAACTGATTTAAAAATTGAGTCCAAAAGCATGCAAGGCACTGGTATAATACAAAATGATAGAAAAAGTGATCATACTAATATCAATATTAGCTTTAGTAAAGTCGACCTAAAAAACGGCTCACACAAAACAACAGATATGAAGGGTCTTTTAGAATCTTTTAGAGAGGTTGTGCCAAAGAACCTGAGCTTGGATTTTAATATGGAAGCTTCAAATATTCAATATCAAAACAGGATATTGGACAAATTTCATGCTACGCTAAAATTTGCTAATGGCGAAATAAACGTTGATACTCTTCTTCAGTTTCCTGGAACCAATAATATATCTCGCTTATCAGGAAAAGTTTCAAACAATGGCAACTTGTCTGAATTTAATGGTGATATATTGATAAAGGGTGAGTCGTTCATTTCAAATATTTTACCTTCTATCAAGATGCAAGAAAGAGAGAAAAGTCAATTTACAGCAAGTTCTAAACTATATTTAGCACCTAGAATATTATCTCTTTCAGATATCAGATTGCTAAATAACAAAGAATCTTGGCAAGGATCAATTAAGGTAAATCACACAAAAAAACACAATATGATTGATAGTAAATTTAGCATACATAACATTAATATAGATAAATATGATTATTCATTATTCAGCAGAGTGCAATGGCTGAAAAATCTTAAGTATGATGTAAATATAAGAACTAGTGTTAAAGATTATATATTCAATGGTACAAAAATTGAAAATTTGGATTTTTCATTAAAAATACAAGAGAACAAGCTAGTTGCAGATAAAATAAAGTTATTCGGAGAAGATTTCGATATTACCGGTAGTGTAAAAATATTAGTGGATCAAAAATACACTAAGCCTTTATTAGATGTAAACCTTACAGGTAATAAATTTAATGGAAATATCTTTAAATTACCAAAACTATTAGAGGTAAAAAGAAACTCAAGAAATGAAATAAATCAAATTCAATGGTCAACAAAGCAGCTTAATTTTTTAGATGAGAAAGGAGACTTTGATGCAAACGTGCAAATCAAAACTACAGAATTTAAAATTGGGCAGAACGTCTTAAAAGATTTTAACTTGGATACAGTGATAAGAAACAACACTATCACTATCAAACAGATAAGTTACATACTAGAACATGGACAAATGTTTTTTCAGGGTTATCTAAAAGCAGGCTCAATTCACACAAAATTTTCTATTGCAAATTTGGACACCAAGGAAGTTATAGGAGTTAATGACATAAATGGTAAGATAAGCTTAAGTGGTGAAATCAAAACTCAAGGGAAAAGCTTTGATGATTGGGCTAGTAACTTATCAGGAAATGTAAATTTTCAAGCACAGAAAATAGAGTTTACAAATGTGGATTTTAACTCATTCATCACTAAGTTGTTAAGCAGCAAGAACAAACCTGAAATTTCCAAACTTGCTTACGTTGATATATATAATGGCAGTACGCTTTTTGAAAATATCAATGGAAAAGTAAGTATTAACAGTGGTGTATGTTCAACTAGTTCACAGTTTAGTATCGATCAAGCATCAGGTTCTATCTCTTCTAATTTAATCTTATCTAATTTCTCCTTAACTTCTATATTTAGACTCTTTTTCATACTACCAAATCATAATATTCCTCTTTATATCGAGGCACACTTAGATGGCCCTATTTGGCTCCCTAAGATGAGTTTTGACGTAGATCAAATTTTTACCACTTTAGTTAGCAAGAAAAATAGTTAATTCTTTTAGATGCAGGATTTAAGAGACTATCTATATTCAAATTAGACCTTAGTGAAATATATTCTACTCTCACCAATGATAAAACTGATTGATTGTTTGTAACTTCTCAATGCTTGTGTCGTCGCAGATTGTGCTTGGACTCTCTGTCTCTCCAAGCAATAAACGTGTTATCTTCCTATAGTCTTCGCGAGCAGATACATGTAAAACAGTAACAGAAGAATTACTTGATATATTAACATTTGCTCCTTTTTCAAGCAATAATTTTACCATACTTGTGTGGCCTAAACGAACAGCATAGTATAAAGGAGTATAACCGAGACGATTTCTTACATCAATAACTGCTCCCTTTTTAAGCAATAATTCCACTTGCTCTAAGCGATTTCTTTTAGCAGCGTAATGTAAAGGAGTTCCACCATTACGATCTGCTGCATTAACATTTGCTCCTTTTTCAAGCAATAATTTTACCATACTTGTGTAGCCTGAACGAACAGCATAGTATAAAGGAGTATAACCGAGACGATTTCTTACATCAATAACTGCTCCCTTTTTAAGCAATAATTCCACTTGCTCTAAGTGATTTCTTTTAGCAGCGTAATGTAAAGGAGTTCCACCATTACGATCTGCTGCATTAACATTTGCTTTGCGTCTCGATGACAATTCTATATGAGGAAGAATAAATCCAAAATCACTTACTGAATTTTCTTGTCCTTGATGCATAAACTACCCCCAATTTATTACAGCTTAACGTAAATACCTGCACTCAATCTGGTAATAGCAAAAGCTTCTCTTTTCATATCATAATGCTAGCTGAGCTTATGTGTATTACCCTAACTACAAACCTGTCTAGCTCCCTGCAGTTGTTCAGCACTTGGACTATCCAAATTCTGACTTGGAATAGCTGCTTTACTTTTATCTAACAAATCCCTTCTGTCAAATGCCTTATCAAATTGGCTTACTATCGTATCAGTGTGTTCAGGAAATTCTGATATATATTCCAATACGTCAGAACACCTTATTTCATCATATTCTTTATCAGACAAATAACCTGCTAATTTATCCTCATCAGTCTCCCGCAGAAACTGATATAATGATATAGTGCTATTACTAAGCTTGATGTTCATCATCTCATTTTGATAATAATCCCATAATTCGGATAATTCACTATTTTCAACAATACACTCTGGTTTTGTTGTGGCTAACATAGCATATGTAATTATATGCCCTACTAGCATTATTTTATTGTAATACCTTGTTTTGTAATCATTAGCTACAATAGATAAAGGAGTCCTTCCTTTCTTGTCTACTGCATTAAGATTTGCCCCTTTCTCAAGCAGCAACTCTACTAATTCCTCATAACCATAATTAACTGCCATATGTAAAGGAGTGTGCCCGCGCCTATCTACTGCACTAATATTTGCCCCTTTATTAAGCAGTAATTCTACTATCTCCCTATTGCCTCGCCTAGCTGCAAAATATAAAGGAGTTATACCAATATTATCTACTGCATTAACATTTGCCCCTTTCTCAAGCAGCAACTCTACTAATTCCTCACTACAACCATAATCAACTGCCATATGTAAAGGAGTGTGCCCGCGCCTATCTACTGCACTAATATTTGCCCCTTTCTCAAGCAGCAATTCTACTAACTTCCCATTATCATACTTAAGTGCAAAATGTAAAGGAGTCATACCCAAATTGTCTATTGCATTAACAATTGCCCCTTTCTTAAGCAGCAATTCTACTAATTCCTTATGACTATTATACCTAACTGCAGCATGCAAAGGAGTCCTATTTCGCCTTCCTACTGCATTAATATTTGCCCCTTTCTCAAGCAGCAATTCTACTAATTTCCCATTATCACACCTAACTGCAACATGTAAAGGAGTCTCCTCTTCCGAAGATGTTACTGCATTAACATCTGCTCCAGCTTCTATCAACTCCGTAATTTGCTGTATATTCACTCCTTGAGAAGAATTTATTAATAGCTTATTTAATTCCATTTGTTCTCTTTTATTCATAATTTGCCCCGCAATTTCATTATAATTAATTTAATATGTAAAAAGAATAATATCAACTCAATTTATCACCACCGGGTAACGATTGCAAGCCAGAAGCTTCTCTTTTTTCATTGAGCGTCATGAAACTTGCGTTTTGCACGTATTTCCACATCTTTTGTCTTTTCTCCATTAGAATTTCTATCGCGTCTTTATCATATGACAAACATAAATCTTTGCCAAACTTGGGCACTAGCCAAGAATTTAAGTGACAAATAATATTTTCTAGCGTTGGTAAAATCGTCTGTTCCCAAAGGGAAAGACGTGCTTCGATCAAATTGCTATAAGTATTATCACCTGGTATGCCAAGCAACTGCTGCGGAACGCCAAAAGCTAAAGCAATATCACGAGCTGAGCTATGTTTTGACTCAATAAAATCCATATCCCTCGGTGATAAGCTCATTTCCTTCCACTCTAAACCTCCTTCAAGCAATATAGGTCTTCCAGCGTTGACAGGACCTGAGTAATGATCATTTATCTGTCCTTTTAAGCGTTGGTACTGCTCTTGACTTAAGTTTCCACCACTTCCATCCTTTTCTGATTTTACAACTATTGCACCACTTGGTCTTGCTCCATTCTGTAGCATTGCCTGATTCCAAGCTCCCGCTTGGTTATGCTGATCTATACTATATGCAGCTGCCTCAATTGGTGATAGTCCATACCAATCATTCAAAGGGTTAAAAGTTTTAAGATGCAGTACTGTTGAACGCCCAGTCAATTTATCAACTTTAAAGTCATAACTGTTGTTATTTACGGTATAACGATAGGCATAAGGAATGTTATTTCTCCCCGGAACAATTTCAACTCTATCGGGACGCAGAAGATAAAGCTCTGTTGGTTTGCTCTGCGGCTCAATCATCAATATATAAGAATTACCGTTAACTAATCGATAAGTCACAATCCCTTCAATAAATTCCGATTTTGATGTCATTGGATTAGGAGAATAAAGTAACTTCAGTAATGGATGTGCTTTTAGTTGTGATTTTCCCTGATCAGTAAGCTGGCAGAGAGTAAAAGGTACCGAAGATGCAGCACTTGCGATCATATTAATTGCTCGAAAGGCAATAACATTTTTTATGTAACCTTCCTCAGCAAAACTTACATAATCACGCCTACTCCAACTTGGTTCCATCATTAGTTGCAAAGCAGAGTATTCACTGCTTTTCTTTCTTTGAAAAATGTTAAAATTCATACGTGCCTCCTGAAAAATTGAATTTGTTAGAAGATTGAAATTATAGTTGAATTAATATGAGCTGTTAGAATAGCTGAAACTGGTTCCTTTATGATGATGTCATCCCAGTGCTTGACACTGGGATCCAGCTTTTCATACAATCTAGTCAAAGACGTTCTTTTTAGCGTAAAGCAACTATGCTCACCAGTTCAGTGTGCTATCTACAATTAAATTTCTGGATTCCAGTGTCAAGCACCGGAATGACATTGATAGACCTAAAGAAATAGAACATGACAGAATGGCTAATCTCTAACCAAATTACTGATTATAACCATGCTATAAAATTCATGGAAGCAAAAATTCAACAAATTTACAATAATTTGTCTGATGAGCTAGTATGGCTGCTCCAGCACCCTCCACTTTATACTGCAGGAATCGGTGGAGCAGATAATGACATTATTGAAAAACTCTTTCCAATATACAAAACAGGCAGGGGTGGTAAATATACATATCACGGCCCAGGGCAACGCATTATATATTTAATGCTAAACCTCAAAAAAAGAAACAAATGTGACATCAAGCTGTATATCAGGGACCTAAGTAATTGGATCATAAACGTTTTAAAGCATTTTAATATACTCGGAGAATTCAAAGAAGATAGAATAGGTATCTGGGTGAACAACAACGGAGTAGAAGAAAAAATTGCAGCTTTTGGTATTCGTTTGAGAAAATGGATAACTTATCATGGCATAGCGCTTAATGTCTCTCCTAATCTTTCTCATTATAAAGGTATCATTCCTTGTGGACTGAAAGATTACGGCGTTACATCAATGGAAAAACTAGGAGTAAAAGTTTCTCTTTGCGAATTAGATGATATATTAAAGCGAGAGTTTCATAAGATATTTTAATGTATTCCTTTATTCTTTATTTGCTATGCCTTTTACTCACTAATCCTGCATACACAATCAATCAAGTTGATATTATTGCTCCTTCTTCGAAAGGAAAAGAATCAGATCTGTCTACTATAAGAGAATACGTAAAAACTTTGGGTTTTAATCCTCATATTTCGGAGAAAATATACAGTAATGACAACCCATTTTATTCTAACTCTGATGAGTTTAGAGCGAATGATTTGGTTAATGCGCTCACTGATGATAGCAAAATAATTTGGTGTATCAGAGGAGGAGAAGGGGCTTCTCGGCTAATTCCCTATCTAGAAAAGTTACCCAATGATAAAAAAGAAAGAATTGCTCAAAATAAAAAAATTCTTATAGGCTATAGTGATATCACTGCTTTACATATTTATCTGCAAGTTAAATACGACTGGCAAACCCTCCACGGCACCATGTTGGAAATGATAGTAAATAACTCTGTTGCTGAAAGCTCTGTTGAAAAATTAAAAGAATTAATTCTTAACCAACGCAACTCTATCAGATTTGACAACTTAAAGATGATAAATAATGGAGTTAGACTAAAAAATGGCAGATTAGAGTCTAAAATCATCGGTGGTAATATGACTTTGGTTGAAAACAGTATAGGAACTGCTTGGCAAATAAACGCAAAAAACAAAATTCTATTTTTAGAAGACATAAGAGTTTATCCATATTCAATTGAGCGCAGTCTAGATCACCTAAAACAAGCTCATATTTTTGATGGAGTACATGCAGTAATATTCGGTGACTTTGTTAACTGTTATAATGATAATCTTGTTGAAATTGTAAAAGAAAGGTTTGCAAAAAGTGTTAACTTTCCAGTATTTACAATGAAAGGAGTAGGCCATGGACATATAAATGACCCTTTACCTCTCAACACTCACACTATCATCAGCATTCAAAACGAGAAGGAGTTTATGGATGTGCAACAGTTATACAAGTAGCTTTATCTCACACTCCTTTCATTCCATCACTTTCCCTTCAACCATTCAAGTAGCCCTCCTTCTTGTCATCCCAGTGCCTAGACACTGGAATCCAGATCAAGTACGGCTATTATCCAAATAACCCTTCGTTGTTAGAACCTGTACATGATCTCAAGAAAGGAATAAACTAAGAGATAATGTATATAAGTTAGGATATATGAGGAGTGTATACCCAAGTGATATAAGTCGGGAAAGATTTGAGATTATATTACCAGATCTAGAATCCTGTAGAAAAAAAACAAAACCAAGAAAACTGGATTTATATGAGTTATTTTGCGGTGTACTTTATGTGCTAAAAAGTGGCTGTCAGTGGCGAATGCTACCAAAAGAGTTTCCAAAATGGCGCAATTGTTACGATTACTTCAAGAGATGGAGTAAAAAACCGAATGAAGATAGAGAAAGTGTTCTAGAAATTGTCTTAAAAAAAATTAGTTGGAGAGGTTCGTTTCAACAGTGGTCGGAATACAAAAACAAGCTTCTGCATCATTGATGCTCAAAGTGTAAAAAACACCGATATTGCTGAAGAAAAAGGTTATGATGCCGGCAAGAAAATTTCAGGAATAAAGCGTCATATTGCAGTAGATACGCAAGGTTTGCCACATGCAATTTATATTACTACAGCTAATATCGGAGATCGTACTGCTGCTGTAGAGATGATTTGTAACGCAAGAAAAAATCTTTCCGAAGTTCAAAATATACTAGTTGATGCAGGTTATACAGGAGAAAATTTTGCAACTCAAATAAAAACGACTATTGGTGCAACCGTTGAAGTAATAAAACGAAGTGAATTACATACCTTTGTTGTATTGCCAAAAAGGTGGGTTGTAGAGCGTTCTTTTGCTTGGCTGGAAAAGTGTAGACGGTTATGGAAAAATTGCGAGCGTAAACTCAATACTAGACTACAAATGGTCGTTCTAGCTTTTACTGCCTTGCTCCTCAAAAGATTATGAACAGGCTCTTATTCAAGCAGCCCCTTCATTGTCATCCCAGTGCCCAGACACTGGGATCCAGGAACCTGCGTCACGCGCTCTACTATGAAGGAATGCCAGTAACTCCCCGCTGTTCATTTATTGAGTTGACAATTGGTTTTTCTGCTCCATCAACTTTAGTACTAGGCTTTAGTAATTCATATGTAGCACAACCAACTACCAGTGTTGCTGCTGTAACTGCAACCACTGCTATAACTATAGGTATCAACTGAGCTGTAATTGTTCCAGTTGTAAAAAGTGCCACTGCTATGGCAGTGCCTAATAATGTAGTTACTCCACCGGCAATCATTGATTTATTACGTGCTTTCACAATCATTGCCTTATTATTATGTTCTTCCACAAAAGAACGTCCTCCTGCGTCTAATAGAGCTTTTACTAAGTCTTGATTCTTAGCATAATCTAAAGGAGTCTTTCCATATAAATCTACTGCATTAACATTTGTTCCTTCTTGTAATAAAATCCCTACTATACCTACGCGACCATTCTTAGCATCATTATGTAAAAAAAGAGGTTCTTTTAAACCAAAATCTACTCCTCTTCCGAAAAAAAACTCTGTTATCTTTTTGTGACCATACAAAGCAGCATAGTGCAAAGCAGTGCGATTCGAACTATCTTTCACATTAACATCTGCTCCTTTTGAGATTAAAAACTCTACTACCTCTTTGCGACCATACAAAGCAGCATGGTGCAAAGCAGTGCGATTCAACACATCTTTCGCATTAACATCTGCTTCTTTTGAGATTAAAAACTCTACTATCTCTTTGCGACCACACAAAGCAGCATAGTGCAAAACAGTGCGATTCAACATATCTTTCGCATTAACATCTGCTCCTGCTTCGAGTAAAACCCCTACTGTCTTTGTGTAACCATTCTGAGCAGCTATAATTAATAACTTCTGCTTTCTGCGTAGGAGAATATCAAATGCATCATTTACATCAAATTCATCTTTCTCCCACTCTTGATATAGACCTTGATCCTGTTTCTTTAGTTCTTCTTGTATTTCCTCAATTATATTATCTTTATTTAAGCCTTCCTTAACCTCAATCGTCCTCAGTACTTTTTTCAGTAATTCATATTCTCCTGTCATGATTTTACCTTCAATATTAAACGATATGTTTAATTATTACATGATTATGATAAAAAGTCAATTAAAACAAGCTAATAACCGGGATTGTGAATAGTAAATTAGATTCAAATAGCCTCTTTAGTGTTATTTCAGTGTTAGACCTTTTCATATCCCTACGAGCAAATTAATGTTATCCTTTTATTGCTAATCTAAAGTTTTTTATGTTCATACACTTGCGTGTTCATAGCGTTTATTCTCTGCTTGAGAGTTCGGTTAAAATTGAGGAGCTGATTGGTCTTTGTTTGCAGAACAAAATGCCGGCAGTTGCAGTTACTGACTCAGGTAACTTATTTGGCTCACTTGAATTTGCAGAATATGCAGCAAGTAGGGGAATACAGCTAATAATAGGATGCAATATTATCGTTCGACACTTAGAACAAAATTTATCAATACTCCTACTTGCAAAAAATGAACAAGGGTACACTAATTTAGTCACCTTGGTGAGTGAGTCTTTTAAAAAGCGCAAGAATAACAGCGATATTCCTTACGTTGATTTTGATGAGCTATTAAATTTAAGTTCAGGCCTAATCGCCTTAACTGGTGGATATGACGGCATATTGGCTCAACTGTTATTGAAGCAAGATAAAGAAACGATAAAAAGACTGCTCTCAGCATTCGATGGTCATTTATATGTTGAATTGCAGCGTCATGGGCTGAATAAAGAGCTAGAGCTTGAAGAAGCTTTAATAGATTTTGCTTATCAGCTCAATATACCACTAGTTGCAACGAATGATGTATTTTTTCCCAACAGGTCTGACTATGAAGCTTATGATATATTAACGTGCATATCGGAGGGCAGTTATGCTCTAGAGAATAACAGAAAGAAGTTAACTACCGAGCATTACTTCAAATCTGTGGCAGAAATGGAGGAACTGTTCAGCGATATTCCCGAAGCAATTCATAACACTTTAGTGATAGCTAAGCGGTGCTCTTACATGCCAAGAAGCAGGCAGCCTATCTTGCCTAAATTTCCTTGTCGAGAAAATAAAACTGAGAATGAAGAACTGAGGGAGCAGGCAGTTTCAGGGTTGAAGCTGCGTATTGCAAATGAAACGGACATAGGCCTTAAACAATACTACGATCGGCTGAATTACGAACTAAGCGTAATAACTTCGATGAACTACGCTGGCTACTTTTTGATAGTTTCTGATTTCATTCGTTGGAGCAAAGCAAATGGCATTCCAGTTGGACCGGGAAGAGGTTCTGGTGCTGGATCGATTGTTGCTTGGAGCTTACAAATTACAGATCTTGATCCAATAAAGTTTGGTCTGATCTTTGAAAGATTTTTAAATCCTGATCGTATATCGATGCCCGATTTTGATATTGATTTCTGCAAGGAAAAGAGGGATTTAGTTATTGACTATGTTCAAAAGAAATACGGTTATGTTGCTCAAATAATCACTTTCGGAAAATTACAGGCAAGGGCTGTGCTGCGTGACGTTGGTAGAGTATTGCAGATGCCCTACGCTCAGGTGGATAAAATATCCAAAATGGTTCCTTTTAATCCGGTAAACCCGGTAACTTTATCACAAGCGATAGAGTTTGATCAAAATCTGCAGAAAGAACGAGATAGTGATGAAGTAATTGCAAAACTCCTTGATATCTCTTTGAAGCTTGAAGGAATATATCGTCACGTTTCAACTCATGCTGCTGGAGTTGTGATATGCGATCAAAAGTTAGAAAATTTTGTTCCCGTCTATTATGATCCAAATTCGGCTCTGCCAATCACTCAATACAGCATGAAATATGTGGAGAAAGCTGGGTTAATAAAATTTGATTTTCTTGGACTTGGTACGCTAACACTAATAGATCATGTATGTCGTTTAATTAATCGTGATGAAAAAAAGATCGATATTTCTTCAGTTCCTTTGAATGATCAAAAAACCTATGAGATGCTCTCTAGCGGTGATTCAATTGGAGTGTTCCAGCTTGAAAGTTCGGGAATGAGAGAAGCTTTAATCAAATTAAAGCCAGATTGCATTGAAGATATCATCGCTTTAATTTCTCTTTATCGTCCAGGTCCTATGGATAACATTCCAACTTATGTTGCAAGAAAGCATGGACTTGAAAAGCCAGATTACATTCATCCATTGCTTGAAAAGGTACTAAAAGAGACATTTGGAGTAATAATCTACCAAGAACAGGTAATGGAAATAGCGCGTATTCTCTCTGGATATAGCTTAGCAGAGGCGGATTTACTCAGACGTGCTATGGGTAAGAAAATTAAAGAAGAGATGGATAAACAACGTGAACTCTTTGTTCAAGGAGCAACAAAAAACGGTGTTGATTACGACAGGGCAAGTTATATTTTTGATCTTGTTGCAAAATTTGCTGGTTATGGATTTAATAAATCCCACGCTGCAGCATATGCGATTATATCTTACCAAACAGCTTACCTTAAGGCTAACTACCCGCTAGAATTTTTTACGGCCTTGATGAATCTCAACATTGATGATAGAGACAAACTGAATTTATTTTATCATGCTGCAAAATTCAGTGGAGTTGCTGTTCTTTCGCCTGATATCAGCAAATCTAAGGATGAATTTTCAATAGAGGGTGACCACATACGCCACGGAATTGCTGCTTTGCGTAATGTTGGTTTTTCTATAGCAGAAGGAATAGTAAATGCACGCTCAAGTTCTTATAAGGACATATGGGAATTCATTCAAATTTTGGGACATATAATAAATAAAAGGGCATTAGAAAGTTTAATTAAATCTGGAACATTCGATAGTGTGCACAAAAATAGAAAGCAGTTATACGAGTCAATAGACACATTGATTTACTTTGCAAATAAAAATAGGCAGTCAAATCAAGCTGCTTTGTTTGGTAATCTTGATGTTCCGAAGCCAAGACTTGAGAACGTGGAAGATTTTAATGAAGAGGAAAAATTAGAGCATGAGTTATTTTCATTGGGATTTTACTTAACTAATCACCCACTTGAAAAATTTAGAACTCTCTTGAAAAAATTAAATATTGGGTTTATTGGAGAGAGTAAGACGATAAAAACTGCTGGTGTAATATTAAATGTGCGTATGAGAACCTCAGAACGTGGAAGATTTGTTATCCTAACACTTTCTGATCCCCACAATGTTTCTGAAATAGCATTCTACAATAATGAAATAATAGAAGAAAAAAGGAATCTATTTTCACCTGGAGCATTTGTGATAATTGATCTTGAAATTTCAGAAAACACAACGAGACTATCAGGAAAGGACATATCTGAATTTACAGAAAAGGTTACTTCTCTAATGAAAGGATTAGTTTTAACTGCTGTATGTGCAGACTCGCAAAAAGTTGCTGAGGAGTTGAATGCAGTGTTGAAAAATGGAGGTAAAACCAAAATAATGCTAAAGTTTCTTCTCGAAAAACATAAAGTCAGCATCTTGTTGCCAGGTACATATTCAATCACCCCCCAAGCTATTTATGAAATATCTCACTTAAGTTGGATTGAAGGCGTAGAAATTAATACAAATAACTTGCTTATATAAAAAAGTTTTATATAATAAAGTGTTTAATTGATATTAAAGGAAGATATAGTGAATCTCTATGAATTTACTTTTATAGCACAACAGAACTTATTGCAGCAAGAAGTAGAAGAAATGGTCCAAGAATTGGCTATTTTGTTGAAAAATATTAAAGTAGATGTTATTTCTCAGGAGGTTAAAGGTCTTATAGAAAGAGAACATAGCACAGTTACAAAACAAGAGCTAGAGGCAAGTACTGAAAGCATTAAAAAAATTCTGATTGTTTACTCTGATTTTTTGGAAACTCTGACAAAAATTTTATGGGTTGAATTGGAAGAAGATTTTTCAAATTTGAAAGAAATGAAGTCAAAAATCGATGAAGAATTGAAAAGTGAACTAAGTGATGCGGGAGTAAAACAAAATTTTATGGACCTTCCAGGAGCTAATACTAAAAGTGCATTTATCTATAATGTAGTAAATGCTTTTAAGGAAAATATTTCACAACATCTAATAAAGCCTCTTCAAGAGGTTTTAAAAAGTTTTAAAATAGTAGACTCAAATCAATTGAGTAAAACGCTGGAAGTGCTTTTAAAAAATATTGAAGCTTCAGGATTGATAAAATATGAATATTGGGGTCTACTGGATTTTGCATACCCAATAAATAAGATGAAAAGTGGTCATTACTGTATGATGTGTATAAGTTTTACTTCAAGTATTATGGATGAATTTGAGCGTAGAGTAAAACTGAATGAGAATATTATTCGCCACTTGTCTGTACGGGTTAATGAGTTTTTTAAAGGTAAATCTTACATGATGGATAAACAAATTGAGGAGAAAAGTGCATAATGATGAAAAGACGAAATAGTTTTAATAATTCTTACGTGTCTGTAAATAACAGAACTGGTTTTAAGCGTTCTAAGGTCTGTCCTCTTGCTGAATCTAAAGATGAGGATATAGACTATAAGAATATAGATTTATTGTCCAAATTCACTTCTGATTATGGTAGAATACTACCTAGAAGATTAACAGGTGTGTGCGCAAGAAAACAAAGAAAGTTGCGCTTAGCAATTATAAGAGCACGCTTTTTAGCTCTTGCTCCTTACTGTACTAAAAAAGTTAGGTAATTTATGTTAATAATTTTAAAGGAAAATATAAGAACTCTAGGTAAGCTTGGTGAAGTTGTCAAAGTTAAGCCAGGTTATGCACGTAATTTTCTTTTTCCACAAAAAAAGGCGATGAAAGCCACTAAGGAAAATTTAATAAAATTAGAGGAACAGCGTTTATTATTGGAAGAAGAAAATACCAAAAAATTAAATGCAGCAAAAGTGCTTGCATCATCACTGCATGATAAATTTATTATATTAATAAAGCAAGCTTCAGAGGATGGAAAGATTTTTGGCTCTGTAACCACACGTGAAATTGCAAAAATTTTATTACAAGAAGGATATGATATAAGTCATCATAGTTTATCTTTTGGTGGAGTAAGTATCAAAAATTTGGGCGAATATCAAGCAAATATAGAACTACATAGTAAAGTGATAGTTCCAATTACTATATGCGTCGTGAAATCCGAAACAGATGCAAATAAGCTAAGGCAAGTAAAGCTGCAAAATCAGAAATCTGAGCAACAAGAGGCAGAGCAAGATGCGAGTAAAGAAGCTACTGATGGTGATGATAGCTGATCAAAGATGATCCCACGCTATAGCCGTAAAAAAATGTCTGCCATGGCTAAGCTAGTATCATCCCAGTGCTCCCCTCATGTCATCCCAGTGCGTGACACTGGGATCCAGTTTATTTCATCATGGACATTATTTTATGCTTCTAGAATCCGTTGTCCATTGAATAATTTGCAAATACTTTTATATCTGGATTCCAGTGTCACGCACTGGAATGACACCATTATTGGAATAAATCAAAAATGATTCCACGCTATAGCCGCAAAGAAATATCTTCCATTTGGGAAGAAAAAAATAAGTTCAACATATGGCTTAAAATAGAAAAACTGGCATGCAAAGCTCAAGCAAAATTAAAAGTAATCCCAAATGATGTTGCTGAAAAGCTCTCTGGTGCTATTGAATTTGAGATTGAGCGTATTAACGAAATTGAATCTATTGTAAAACATGATGTTATAGCTTTTCTAACATATATTGCTGAAAAAGCGGGAGTTGATGTTCGTTATCTCCACTATGGAATGACAAGTTCTGATGTTTTGGATACATGCCTTGCGGTGCAGTTGAAAGAGTCATGTGATATTTTACTCGGGAATCTAGAAAATATACTTGCGGCGTTGAAAAAAAAAGCTGAGGACTATAAAGATGTTGTTTGTGTTGGGCGTAGTCATGGGATGCATGCAGAACCAACAACTCTTGGATTAAAATTTGCTAGATTTTATGCTGAATTTAAACGCAATTATCAGAGATTAATTAGCGTGCAAAAAGAGATCTCAATTTGTAAAATATCAGGTGCAGTAGGTAATTTTGCAAATGTTGATCCGTTTGTTGAAGAGTATGTAGCGAAAGAAATGGGACTCATACCTGAAACCATATCATCTCAAGTCATTCCTCGTGATAGACATGCCATGTTCTTTTCGGTTTTGGGAGTGATTGCAAGTTCAATAGAAAATATTGCAATTGAAATTCGTCATTTGCAAAGAACTGAAGTTGGAGAAATTTCTGAGTATTTTTCCACTGGTCAAAAGGGAAGTTCTGCTATGCCGCATAAGTGTAATCCTATTTTAAGTGAAAATTTGACCGGGCTCTCACGCTTGATACGTAGCTATGTATTTCCTGCATTAGAAAATGTTGCATTGTGGCACGAACGAGATATATCGCACTCGTCTGTGGAAAGATGCATTACTCCTGATGCTTGTATAGCAATGGATTTTGCTTTAGTACGATTAACAGATTTGATAGATAAATTGGTGATCAATAAGGAAAACATTGAAAAGAACTTAAGTTCTTCAAAAGGCTTGGTTTTTTCACAACGAGTATTACTCGAGTTGGTAAATAGTGGTTTGGCAAGGGAAGAGGCATATAAAATTGTTCAGAACAATGCAATGAAAGTAAGGCAGAACAATAGTAATTTTCTGTCAGAATTAAAACAAGATAAATCCTTGCATGGAATTATTGACTCTGAAAAACTTGAATATTTGTTTGATTTGAAGTATTATACGAAACATATAGATTATATATATAGCAAGGTTTTTAATTAGGCTGAGTAGCTCAGTGGTAGAGCAGGAGGATCATAATCTCTTGGTCGGGGGTTCAAGTCCCTCCTCAGCCACTCAAGCTAAACTATGGTTTGGCAAGAGCAGCGCACTTGGCAAAACAGTATATCAGCTCATTGAAATTCAGTTGTGCTAGGTAATGATGAGTATGAAGTTATAGAAATTTGACCTTTGGTCTCTTTCAGATAACAGAATTTCACTACAAAACCTAACTTTTGTATCTGTTCAGAAGTGTGGTTAATGTGCAAATATTGAAGTAAAAGTGGTATTATTCAAAGTTTTTTTCTTCTCTATCTAATGCTTAAGCTTGGATGTTGCTATATAATACAATGGTGTCATCCCAGTGCTTGACACTGGGATTCAGCTTTTACATGATCTCGTCAAAGATGTTTTTTAGCATTACTTTTATGCTCATCAACTCAGCTGACAATTTTTATCTTCAACCCCACTATCCACTGAATCTATGTTCTTTTTTTCCTGGATCCCAGTGTCAAGCACTGGGATGACACCATTTTGTTGTAAACTCACTTTTACCTTATTTTTGCCACCCTGCTGAACGAATACACAAAATCTAACTTTTTTCTATACAACCAGCCAGGTCAAGAAAGGTAAATCTATCTCTTGTTGCAAATGTAAGATTGACTACCTTGCAGTATTGCTCTTTGTTCCAATTAAGATGCTCCGGTAAGTACGGAATTGATAGATCTTCAAATACTATCTGCAAGTGTTTTGCAGATAGTAAATTTTGCTTAATTAAACTAGAAATATTACTCCATTCTTTGCAAATAATCTCTTGAATTTTTTGCTGCATCATTTGCTTCTGCTTTAGAATTTCTATAAATTCGGTATTACCAAAGCACTGAGTTATATGTTTTATATCTAAAGTGGTCGGTTTGATAATCGGGCTTTGTATTGATAATATCTTTTCCTGTAAATTAGCCATAGTAATCGTCGTAACGGCAATTTTTTCGCCATGTAACGAGGAGGAATAATCTTTTGTTACCATTTCCATTGCATGAGCTATCATATGTTCTCCTTGGCTTGCAGAGTAGCTGCCTTTTGACATCACCATTCCAAGTCCTGAAATCAATAAGGCTTCCATAAGTAATAAAACTACTCTTTTATCTTTTTTAGCAAGTGCCAAGTGTTCTCTGAGTAAAATTTCCTCCAGATCGCGAACAAATCTAAAGGGAAACTCATTGTATTCTGTGCCAAGTAATAGATGAGATAATAGCCAATCTGCTTGTACTGTTGAACGGCAGATGAAATCTGCAAATCCGCTTAATGTGAGGCGTAGTGGTGCATTGGCAATTATATCGGTATCAATGTATATTGCCTTTGGAAGATGTGCTTCAAACGATTTTTTATATCCATCAACTAATATTGAAGCGTTTGCAGAGCTGTATCCATTCATGGAAGCAGCTGTTGGAAAGGATATGTAGTCTTTGCCTTCTAAATAGCTTGCGTACTTACAGATATCATTAACAGTGCCACTGCCAAATGCAACCATTAAGTCACTATCTTTTGCTTTATTTCTAACTAGATTTACAGTTTCAAGAGAGGCAGCTCCGTCTGGTGTCATTCCAGTGCTTGACACTGGAATCCATACTTTTTCTTCCTGGATCCCAGTGTCGGAGCACTGGGATGACAAAATCTTGGGAGCATCCGAGATGACGTAGGGTTTTGCAAGAGGCCTAATGGTATTACCTGGAATAATTAAATGAGAAATTTTACTAAGTATGTTTTTGTTTAAAAGTTTTGCTGTATTTTCATCTGCAATCAGAAAAATGTCATTCCCGTATTGTCTACATATTTCGTAGATATTATCAGCAAGTACTGTTACTTCCCTAATAAGAACTTGTTCAGTGTGCTGTAATATTTGTTTTAAATATCGCATAGAATGTTTACAATATGGTAATGTCAGTATTTCAAGATTGATATGAAGATTGACCCTGTAGAACTAACTAAGAAATTAATTTCTTTTAAAAGTATAACACCAAAAGACGATGGGGCAATAGAGCATATAGCAGCCATTCTCAAGAAAAGTGGTTTTGAATGTGAGATTTTGGAGTTTGGTGATAAAGTTAAAAATCTTTATGCAAAATATATAAATGGAGTACCAAACTTGTGTTTTGCTGGACATGTTGATGTTGTACCACCAGGTGAGTTAAAAGATTGGACGTCTGATCCATTTAAGCCAGAAGTTAGAGATGGAATGTTGTATGGAAGGGGTGCAGATGATATGAAAAGTGGAATAGCTGCATTTATTGCTGCAATGGTAGATTTCGTTGCAGAGAAGTTTCGATTCAGTGGTTCAATCAGTGCATTGATTACCAGCGCTGAAGAAAGCACGGAAGAACATGGAACAAAGGCCGTTTTGGAATGGATGAAAAGTAAGCAAAAAAAGATAGATTTTTGTATAGTTGGAGAACCAACGAGTAGTGAGAAATTAGGTGATACCATAAAAATAGGAAGAAGAGGTTCTGCAACATTTAAATTGATTTGCAATGGTAAACAAGGGCACGTTGCCTACCCAGACCTAGCGGATAACCCAATATATAAAATGATATCGATATTAAGTAAGATAAAAGATACCACTTTTGATACTGGTAATAAATATTTTCAGCCTTCACATTGCGAAATTACTACTATCAACGTTGGAAATAGTACTAGCAATCTAATACCTAATTCAATAGCAGCAAGTTTTAACGTTCGATATAACAATACACAAACACCGGACATTTTATATAAGATGATTGATTCAATATGCGCCAATGTGACTAAAGATTATAAACTTTCTATGCAGAGCAGCAGGGACGTTTTTCTCTCTACTCCTGATAGAAATACTGATATTATGCTTGATGCAATAAATAAAATTACCGGTATTGATGCTGTGCTGAGTACAAGCGGTGGCACATCTGATGCTGTGTTTATTAAGGATATTTGTCCAGTGATTGAATTTGGTATGATCAACAAAACTGCACATCAGGTAAACGAATGTGTGTCAGTAGAGGATATACACAAATTAACAGCTATATATAAGGAGTTTATAAAAAATTATTTTACCCCACTAATAAAATATTAAACCAGATCAATGTAATTGGTAATACGCCTGATGGTCCATTATTAGCTTGAGGTGCAGTTGCATAGAGAAGAAAACTTACTAGACACATTTTACCAGCCCCTTATTATAATATTAAGGGTATTTTTGACTCAAAACTTGTCTTTGATCTGTGCAATCTCAATAACAAAAACTCAGTAAAAAGCTTATTAGCGAAAATTATATGGTATCCGTTCAGCAGAGTGGCAAAATAAGATAGACAAAAAAAGTATAAGAGAGAACGGTGTCATGCAAGTAGCTGACACAGGTCCTTTTATAATGCCAGTGCTCAGACATTGGTTTTTGATCGAACTTGTTTGTGATCAATTTTCCAGTGTCGCGCATTGATCATTTTTTTCTATAGTTGTCTTTTCTCGCCTACCTTATTTTGCTACCCGGCTTTACCTATCCAGATGCTTATGAGAATTTCTTAAACATTTATAGCTCATACAAAACCCGGTCTGACTGTCATAAAGGCTACTCATTTCAGCAGATAACGTTCGTACAAAATTTCCAACAAATCTTAATTTTCAAATTAAAGAGGTACATAATGTCAAATAACTTCAATTTTAAAGAATTTTTTCACCATTACGAAACAAATAGCACTTTAGATGATATACAAAGGTACTGCATACTGTGGCAATCAGTGATATCACAGGCAATGATTGATGCAGCAAGTAACTGTAAAAAAACAGAAAGCTTGGTAGAGAAACGTAAAGCAATTTCCTGGCTATCAGACTTCAGTCAAGATTTTGTTGAAACATGTATACTGGCTGATTGCGATCCGTTATACGTAAAAAACAAAATACAGCCAATTTTAAAAAAGATAAAGCCCTTTTAATGAGGTCTACCCCTCTCACCAAGAAAAATATCATTTAATCTTTTTTCTATAGCTTCATCTATATCTTGAATTAATAGCTGCTTTATCATATTCACTTTCCGTTCTGCCTCTTGAAGATTATTGTTACCGTAACTGTTCTTATTACTATAACCATAACTACTGCCATTTGGTTTATTACTCATTTTTCTTCTTGTGCTGAGTATCTGAACTATCTTCTCCTTGAAAAAAGACTTCCAGCCTGTGCCAGAAAATAATTTGTAGAGAAAATGCGGAGTAAGAAACGCTACTAATATTCTAATAGAAACTCCATAACCCAAATCATCTCTATTTTCATAATACCATTTTAAATATTGATACAAATGGTAAAATGCATTTTTGAAAGAGCTAAATTCTACAGTATACCAAAAGCCATTGGTGAGAAACATGAGCATAATGCTCGATGTATAAAGATACAGAGTGAAAAGAAATAGCTTAACAACTATATCTTTCAAACTGCCCAGTACGTAATTAAATAACCTTAATTTATAAAAAAGTGATATCATTTTACGCACACTTTAATAAAGCTGGGGTGGAAGGATTCGAACCTTCGCGTGGCGGTATCAAAAACCGCTGCCTTACCGCTTGGCTACACCCCAATATTGTTTATATCAATAACATTATTAACCCAATTAGTAAAAGATTTATTCGCTTTTCCTATGGGTATTATCACAACGGTTGGTTGATCATAAGAATGCATTGCCTCGATTTTTTCTACAATCTTATCAGCCTGATCATTCCTGCTTTTCATAATTGCCACTACTTCACAATTACTATTAATTTTACCTTCCCATAAATACAGAGAATCTACTTCAGAAAATATATTTACACACACAATTAACTTCTCGTTTAACAATTCTTCAGAAATAGCCTGAGCCTCTTTCAAGTTTGAAAAAGTTATATAGACTAAAACTAAGTTGCTCATTAATCGCTACATAAATGCATTTTTACTATACTCTACTTAGATTTATTCATCAAGAGAAAATAGGAGAAACCTCTTCAGTGCTTGACACATAGAAATTGAAGATGTCATTTAGTAGCTCTCCCCTTGTCATCCCAGTAGTTCTCCTCTTGTCATTCAAGTAGCTATCCAGCCTTTCTTAACAACAAAAACTTAGCATGACTTTTGTGCTCAAAAAACTTCTGGATTCCAGCATCAAGTGCTGGAATGACATGGTGAAATATTATTCAAGTAGCCTCTGTCCCAGTGCCTATTCGGTGTCATTCAAGTCAACTCTTTTCTTGTCATCCCAGTGCCTAGACTGCTAGTACAACATTGCATAATTCTATTATGGCTATTTTGATCAAAATTTGCAAGACTTTTTATTCGAAATACTATATACAAGTGGTTATGGTTGATTTCAATTTGATGAACTAACATTCTAATAATATTTTGCTTAGTCTGCCAATCTACTTGATCAAGCTTTGATTCAACACTTGAGGAAAAGTTTTTTAAGCTATCTGTAACAAGGCTCAATTCTTGTTGTAATTTCCTTTGATCAAGTACTTTTTCTCTTTCCTCCTCAATTTCTTTCAAATGCTGTTTCATTGTTGTAATTCTTGGCTCAAATTCTTCTTGGCTTATAAACCCTTTGGCATAGCTATCAATAAATTTTTTGATACTTAATCTTAACTTATTTTCTTGCTTTTCACGTGTTTGATTATGTAGAGGTTTTTTGTTCTCTGACAATCTACGTTGATATTCATTTGCAATCCTATCTGGCTCTTTTAATATACTCTTAACTTCTTCCCATATAACTGTATCGAGTACATCAGTACGTATTGATTTATTGTCACATACTCTGTTGCCATTAAACCTGGAGCCAGAACAACGGTAGTAAGAATAACGTTGATTTCTACTATATGCACCACAATAAGTATATTGGCAGCGCTGACATACTGTTAAACTCCGCAACAAAAACGTTTCTTTTCTTTCCCGTACTCTTGCTCTTTGTCTATTTTCAGTTAGCTGTACTTGCACTGAATCAAATAAATTATCACTGATTATTTTTGGCACTGAAACATAAATCCAGTTCTCTTTATCATTACTAAAATGACCATTTTTGAGTCTACCACAAGTTCCTTTTGGGAGTGTTAAATAAACTGTGTCAAGCCGCATTTTTAGTTCAACTCAATTTTCAGTCTGTTGGGAAAGAAAATGTCAAGCTGAGACATAGTTAATGACCAATTAGGCAAAGCTGTAGTCCACTTTTGCTCTACCTTTTTTATAGCACAATATACCTGTTTGTACAAGGCATTTGTATTAGTAAATGAGCCCTTAGTTTTAGTAAATTTCCTAATTTGTCTATGCAATCCCTCAATTGGATTGGTGGTGTAAATCAGCTTCCTAACTGGTCCAGAATACTTAAAATAACCAGACAAATTTTCCCAATTGTTTTGCCATGATTTTGTAACCAAGGGATATTTTTCACTCCATTTTTCTTCCAGCTCAAGCAAATAATTCTCAGCAATCTCTTTACTTGAAGCACGATATATTTTTTTCAAATCATTTATGAAAACTTTTACATCTTTGCTAGATACATACTTCAGTGAATTCCTTATCTGATGCACTATGCATAGCTGTACTTCTGCTTTAGGAAATACACTATTTATAGCGGTAGGAAAGCTTTTTAGCCCATCAATACAGGCAATTAGAATATCTTCTACTCCTCTTTCTTTGAGGTCATTTAGTACTCCCAACCAGAAGTTAGCTCCTTCACTTTCAGCCAAATAAAAACCTAATACCAATTCCCGCTATACAAGCAACGAATAGACAATAATGGAAAAAAAGCCATACTGGAGTAAGTAAAATAGCGAGGTTTAGATGGCATTAAGATCAAAATTATTGGATGAAAAAGTGGTGGAATCAGCAAAAGAGATGCTGAAGAAAGTAAGAAATAATGCGTATGTTGCAAAAAAACTAAATGCTGTAATTGCAGCAAAAAAGCACAGTATAACAGCTGTAGCAAAAATATGTTGCATTTCGAGAAAGGCAATTACTACATGGATAAAGCACATAAAATTTGGAAGAGAAGAAAAATTATTTTCTCCACCTCAACGCCGTAGAAAAACTATATTGAACCAAAGTCAACTTGAACAAATTGAGGTGTGGATAGAGGAAAACCCCAATATTACTATTAGAGAAATGAGAATAAGAATCCAAGAAAGATTTGGTTTGAATATCAGCAAATCCACAATACATCGTAATATGCAAAGAATGAAATTCTCATATATCACACCAAGACCAGTTCATAGTGGACAGGATAAAAATAAGCAAGAGGAGTTTAAAAAAAAACCTCAATGAAACTATTGTCATGCATTCTGAAAAAGAGCTATTTTTCTTCGATGAATCACGGTTTGGTACACATTCAAAAGTTGGACATGGGTGGTTTAAAAAAGGCAGTAGGACACAGGTTAAGGTAAAATTAGGTAGGGAAAATTTTTATCTCTATAGTGCAGTTAATCCCAGAAATGGAGAGAATTTTAGCTTATTTGCACCAAACGTCAACACTGCTTGTATAAATATATTCCTTGAACAGATGTCGCAATATTTAGGAATACGAAAGGCTTTTCTCGTGATGGATTGCGCTAGTTGGCATAAGTCAAAAAGTTTAAAGATACCTAAAAATATCGAAATTATATACCTACCACCATACTCACCTGACCTCAATCCTGTTGAGAGGTTTTGGTTATATATAAAACAGAACATTTTGCGCAATAAAATCTACGATACAATTGTTCTGCTTGAGAGCGCTTTGTGTAAATTTATTACCTCTCTTTCCCCTTCCACGGTTAAACAACTCTGCAATGCTTCTTATTTGGTTCATTAATAATGAGAGTTGGTATTAGAATATCTTCTACTCCTCTTTCTTTGAGGTCATTTAGTACTCCCAACCAGAAGTTAGCTCCTTCACTTTCAGCCAAATAAAAACCTAATACTTCTTTTCTGCCATTTTGATTTATGCCCAATATATTATACATACATTTACTTATGCAATGTCCGTCCTCCTTGACCTTAAAAAACATGCCATCCATAAATACTATTGGATACACTGATTGCAGTGGGCGGCTGCGCCATTCATTGATTACTGGTAGCAGTTTATCGGTAATACTAGATATCTCTGCTGCTGATATTTTGTGGTCATATATTTCCTCAACATGTGAAGCTATATCTCTGTATCCCATGCCACTGGTATATGTGCTTAAGACCTTTGCTTCAAGTTCTGGATGTAGGCTTGTTTGCCTTTTTTTGACTATTTGTGGTTCAAAGCTTCCCTCCCTATCTCTTGGTGTTAGCAGCTCAAATGAGCCTGCACTCGTGCGTAAAGTTTTTGCGTTTCTCCCATTTCTTCGGTTATTTTCTTCACTTTCAGCTGACATGTAGCTTTCTATTTCACCTTCCAGACTTGCCTCTAGCAACCTTTTTATAAACGGTGTTAATGCTCCATCTCTTCCTGTCAATGGTCTTCCTTCTCGTATAGATGACAGGATATTTGTTTCTAATTCTTTATAATCTACCAAACCAGTAGTTCTATTTGCTTGACTCATATCAAACCTCCATTTTTTATATCAATTTATTACTTTTTTTTCGGTTTGACACACTTTTTTGAACGTTCCCTTAAATTTACATGAATTCCAGTGTCAGCTACTTGAATGACATCTTCAATGTTCTGTACATCTGTGCATTATGCACTGGGATGACATTATGAGAACTGAGATACAAAAAAAGAAACACTGGTTTCACATGCATCTGTCTCAGTGATGTAAATTCAACTTTACCCCATTTGCAACCATCAGGGTTTTTTGACTATAGACCTAACAATTCTTTTCTAATTTCTTCTTTTATTGTATCAATAATCTTTTGATCAAGTTTATTTATTAAGGAATCATCAATACCTGTGATATCATCTGGATTTTGTATCATTTTTTCAATAGCATCATCTATTTTCTTCACTCTTTCTTTATTAATTTCTTCAAACATAGGTTTAATCTTCACGTGACCAAGAGCGCCTTTACCATAAGTCCCTTTACTTTTGTTGATACAACCGCCAGCACCATATATTTTATTAGCATAGCTTTTACTACATTTTTTTACATTTTCATATCTAATCTCACCATTCCTTATGTATGCTATTTTATTATCCTCTCTAGAGTTTAACTCATCTCCTTTTACAACTTCTTCTTCTAATTTTAAACTTTCTTCATGAATTATTGTCTCTTTATGATCTATTTTTCCATAGGTTCTGTATGTACCACCACCTGCAACAGTAATTAAATCTTTACAAATTGTTTCTGAAGGGTCTCTGCACATTTTTATTAAAGTTGGTCCCCCATCTTTGTTAGATTTATAATCTTCTTGCCCACCACCACCTTCTGTTACTTTTACTTTAATGTAGGGATAATCGGGGTTGATTTTTAGTTTAGCTTTAATGTAATCACCTGGCCTTCCTTGCTTGCTTACAGTAGACTGAGCTTTACCAATTATATGACCAGCTTCACCACCTCCCCATGCTTCTATTTCAACATAATCATACATCGATAAGTCATTTGTATAGCCATCTCCAAGCTCATAAGACTCTTTATTACTCCTTTCAAGCTCCTGCTTCCTACCTTTCAATTGTGCTACTATTATTTCACGCAATCTCTTTTTTAAACCCTCTAAATCGAATCTGCATAATTTATCAGCGTAAAAGACTTCTGTTCTATTTGCTTTAATTGGATGATCTAACTTCTTTACAACTCCATTTTCATCCTGTGAAACTCTTAAGTAAAAAGGCTTGTTGTCCTTGTTCACATACTGTGTTGAGCGATTACATACCCCATCAAAGCAGAGGCAACCATCATCACCGTGATTACAGTTTTTTTCTTCATACTTTCCATCTATTAACTCATATACTATTTTGCATTTGTCACAATTTTGTTTTGTATCTACCTCTTTATCCTCTTTCGCCGTGCAGTTATCTCTAGGCTTATTTTCAGCAGGAATGGAAATATATCCTTTTTTATTGAATATTATTTCATTCAGTGCATCTTGTGGCTTTGCTAAAACCTCAATTGTTTCGTTACAGGGAAAATAATAAAGCTGATTAGACTCCTTTGAATAAACAGTATTGTGTTTAGCATAGCTTGCTCCTACTGACTTCAGTGATATTAGCTCACTTCCTTTTTCAAGAACAAACTCTTCTGGTTCCAGCTGCCAACCAGAAAGGCAGAGCATTTTACTTTTAGGATTTTCTTTGTATTTTACTTCTATTTTGGGATATCCTAAATTGTCTCGCTTGCACTTACCATCCTTATATTCTTTACATTCTGTTTCGATATTAGGAACATACCCATACTTTTCTAGAACTTCAAATTGCGAGTTATTTTTTAATATACCTTCTATTATATTATCAATATCACTTTTTCTATTACTGCTATTGGTTGTTTTTTCTACTATTGCTGGCTTTACTACTTTTAAAGGTAGATGGCCAATGTGTGTAGAAGAATTCGCATTAACATTAAAAGTACAGACTCCATTATTGTGAGTTCCACGTGCGTCATAAGTACAAACGTTCTCACTCATCTTCATTCTTACCTCTAGCGTATTTCCATTTACTACCTTTATTTCCTCAGGCTTTGGAGCAGGTGGTGCTGGAAAGCAGCGAGCAGGAAATTGTAATTTTCTTTTTGATTCTTCTCTTTCAGTACCAGAATATTCAGCACAGAGGCGACCTTTTTTTCTATAGGTTTTGAAATAATGGATAGTATCTTTATCTGAAATGGGATATGTCCAATTTGGAATGTTCTTGTGATTTGAAACAGCAGATGGAACATATATCTCCCTTCTTTCCTTCAATTCGCCAATAATGACTCCAACTCTCGGATTAAAGTAATCGTTGTCTTGGTTTCTTATAGGTACAATTCTAACTCGTGGAGGTGACATCGCAAGTTGCTCACAAAACGGAGGCGGACCAGGTGCAAGCGGCACAGGGGCACATTTTACCTTTTGTTTCCTTCCGTTCCATGAACAAGTGTCGCAAACGTTTTCCATATTCCCTGGACGGAAAATATTTTCCCCTGAAAAGATTCTAGAAAGACCTCCAAAAAAAGCTTCCATACAAGCCCCTTTTTGACTACAAGCACATATTTTAGGAGAGTTAGTAAATCTTCTTTTTTCCTCATCAGTAACACCATCTGCCCATTCCCATCCAAGACCTTGGGCAATTTCTCCTCCAGCTTTTGTTTTATCCCCTTCCCAATCAATAAAAGCTGCAGCAGAAACTCCAGCTCCTGTACTCTGCGTTCCATATATCTGGTGGCAGAATGTTCCAGTGGATAATATATAACAGTTGTCGTTCCCTTCGTAATCGCAGACCTTAATCTTTGGATCGAAGTAACCTTCTGGTCCCTGATTATTTACTGCTGTAACTTTAATAAATTGCAATAATTTTTTGTCAAAATCTATATTGCTCCAATCAAGGCTAATAATCTTCCAAAAGCCTTTACCTGTTTTACTTCCTGCAGCTTCAAGTTTAGTATTGCTCTCTACAAAACGCGGACAATCAGCATATCCTTGATAAGAAAGACAAAATATCAAGGAGAATATCAATAAAAGATTAAGCTTTACATTTTTCATAGAACACCGGTAACCACTTACTCACTTTCTCGCCCTTTTCCTTTATTGCTTCATACATATACTTTATAGTCTCTTTATTAGCTGAAAGTACATGTATTTCTTTCATATTTTTCAAATCTAGATTTAAAGTTACTAAACCTTTGTATTGCTTTATCAAAAATAAACCTTCCTGTGTTGGTGTTTGCAAAATGACATTCAGTTCCTCTTTCGACAGAGAAAATGCTTTCATGTATAACCTATTTGCATTTATGTTCGGCATCAGGATCCTTGTATCGACATGCTTATCTAAATATTGAGTAAACTTGCTAGCAAATGCTAGGTTTAAGTTTTCAGTACTTAGAATTACTACAACATTTAACTTTGTCATTCTTTGCATCCAGTCGTCAAACTCTTCCTCTGTAGGAAAAATATTACTTATCTCCCATGCTTCATCCAAAACAAGTATTGCAGGTGAGCCATCACATTTTGCTTCGAAAGAGTATAAGAAATAGTAAAGTATCACGGACATACATTCTTTTTGCTTAGTGAGATTTGCAGTATTGAGGGATATAGTTTTTGTTCCCCAGTCAATATCTGACTCATCACCATCTTGGAATAAGTAAGCAAATTCACCGTCACCACACCATTTACTTATTTTGCCCCCAAGAAGTAAAAGTACCTCAGAAATTTGAGAAATAGAGCGCGATTCTCTTGGTATAGCAAATATAGAATCTACAATTTTTTTTGTCTTTTCTTCTACGTCTACCAAACTTGCATCTGCAACCATCCTTTTGATCAATTCAACAAGCATATTGCGATTAGAAGCACTATCTTCAATGTTCAGTGGGTTGAATTTTAGACTTTTATCTTTATATTTTGGATCAATTATGTAATATTGGCCGCTTACTGCTTTAGTAAATATTATTGATTTTCCAGTATTATCCAATATAACAATCCTAGGGTTAAATTTTCTTGATTCCGAAAGTAAGAAATTGATCAGTGAGGTTCTACCTGAATTTGGAGCTCCAAGTATTGTGGTATGACCATTATTTTTTTTTCCATGAAAGTTAAAAAAGTAAGGGCTACCTTTTTTTGAAAAAAAGACTGTTACTGCTTCTTTCCATCTTCCTCCTTTTAACGTACCTGATGTAAAATCGTGCAACATAGCAAAGCTGCAAGCATATTTTTCTAATATATTTTTTGGTTGTGTAACAAAAGCAAAGTTTCCAGGAAGCTGTGCCCAAAAATGATTTTCCATGTGCAGATCAGTTCTAAACATCATCAAACCGATTAATGACATTACAGAGGATAGATCGCTGATATTTTTAGCTAATCTGTTCTTATCATCTGCAAAGATTGTAAAAATAATTTTCTGTTGACAAAAATCCATAGCAGAAATTTTTTCAAGCTCTATTATTTCATTTATTCCTGAATTTTGAAGTAAGGTATTGTCCTCACTGATTTGCAGTATATTAATTTGTTTTTTAAATTCTTTTACTGCTTTGTTATTACTAGTAAATATTATTATTTCTGTGATGATAAGCTCAGAGTCAAGTTGCAAACACCTATCTATATTTTCTAAGGGGATTTCTCGATATTCCTTTATGCAAAAAATAGAACCAAACTTCTGTTGACCTTCAAACGATGTTTGAAATTTATTGAAACCGAAAGCTACTTTTAGGTTTTTAACATGCTGCGATAGATCCCTTTCACATATTGGATAATCTTTGTGCGTTAATGTAATAATGTAATGGAGAAATTCCATCATTTGAGAATATGTTTTGCCTTCACTAGACCTAAGGCCCAGTTTTTTAGCTCCAAAAGGTTCTAAATCTTTTTGAATCAGGTCAGTTATTTTTTGCAATTCTTGATGATTTTTTTGTAAAAATAACTTGTGCCTACTCTTTATCCCGCCAAAAAAAAATGCATTATTAATATGTTTGCCAAAATCACTGAGTAACACCACAATGTACAGCTCATTTATATACTGTAGTTTACTATCAACTAGTTTATTAAACCACGTTGAGTGTAGCTGATCGGAAAAGTCTGCAGTTTTATTCCACTTTAAGCTCAATTTATTGCGCTTTCGGACAGTGTGAATCCAAACTGTAAAATATAAACTCTTGATATTTTTTGATATACTTTTTCTAATTTCAGTTCTAAGATCACCATAGTTATCAACTGAAGAATAGTCTTCTAACTTGATTATTTTTAACAATTCCCCCTGTTTTGTTAGTATAGTTTCTTCATCGTAGTGGCAAGCATAAGGGATAAAATCTAAATTAATACTTTCTAGTAACGCTAAATTGTTCTTTTTTTCAGAATTAGAGCTAGTGGCTGGTACTTTTGGTTGCATACAATATCATGCGTATTCAATAAAAAGATAATAAAGAACCATCTATCTTACTTAATTCTCATCTTCCTTTTTGCTATCAGATTGTAACTGTATGTCCTTTACAAAGTTGAATTTTTCTTTTAGGTAATCTGTTGCCTTTTCTGTGCTTCCAAACATCATGATCAGTACGCCAAACATTATCATGAAAAAAATTAGGCCTCTGAACACTACTGCAAGTATCACTGTAGCTATACATAAACCTATAATTGTTGAGGGACTCATATTTTCTACGGTATCTTTAACTGAAAATGAAGAAATAAGTTCTTTCAACGTTCCTGGTATATTTTTCAATTCATCACTTGCTTTACTAGGACATGACATGAAGATAAAACTTAACAGAGCTACAATAGCAAAAATCCTACCCAATTGAATATGCATCAGCTAAATACCTTTAAGATACTTTTCAACTATAACAATTTTTACATCAATAGACAAGAACCGAATTCACTTGCTCACCATAAGTAACTCATATTTAATTTTTACCATGCTGTAAGCTCTTTATTATCAATAAGAGGACTCACACTAATGGATGTCAATTTACTTGACAGAATATTTGAATATAGTTCAGCAGCTGCTGCTGTAGCAAACACTGCAGCCACCACAAACAGTCCTGCTCCTACTAATCCTGATGTCATTGCTCCTGCAACAATGCACCCTATTGCTAAGAGAGCAGAACTTGTTACAAGTGCGACGTGAAGATTTTTATTATGAGGTTCTTTAACTTTACTCTTATTTTCGTAATTAGCAGCTTCTTTTTTTTCGGATTGCATTGCCTGACTACCTGTCACTAAGATCACACACTGAGATGATTCTTTTTTAACTTGATCTTCAATCTTCCCATGATCTTTAGAAGGAGATCTTCTTCCGCTTGGCCCTTTGGGCCTTGTTTTGTTCGGATGTGCTAATTTTGTTTTTCCTTCATCTTTTGGTTGCAAATCATTATCTTCCTCAGCAGAGTTTGATTTTAAGTATACACTTTCCTCAGATGAAATGCTTGTTACTGAAGTTAAGTTGCTTCTTCTGCTACTTGATGCCAAGCCAGATGAATTTATTCCACTATCTAAATCACTACTACTACTGAGTTTAGAAGTATTTGTACCTCTTGGCACTTCTACAGGATCTGCAGTTGTACTAGGGTTTTTATTTTCTAAATCCTCACAAAATTGTCTAGAGAAGCCATTCAATTGTGATTGTGCGATCTCCTTTCTTGCTTGCGGTTGTGTTGATATAAGAACTGTTGAAGCATCATAATTATCTAAACTTCCCAAGGGATTATACGTTCCAGGGGTTCCTGTTCCACTTACACCCTTAGTTAAAGAATACCTATCTAGAGCACTACTATCCGAACTTTCAGCAACTGCAACTTCACTAGGAAAACTTTTTTTCTTAAATAATCCCATAGCATTATCTTGTCTATCTGTTTGATGACTTTTTTGATTTTGAATAGTGCTACTAGAATGATTTTTGTCACTACTTTTATTAGTAATCCCTGAAATTATTCCTAATATTTTCCCTTTTATTGTTGGTGATCTTTGTGATGATTTTTTTTCATTATTAAGTACTGAAGGTTTCATTAATTCCTCTGACTCTATCACTTTTGTTTTCAATGCTGGAAGAAATTTCTCAGTGTAATAATTATAATATTTTTGATATTCTTCTTTTCTCAGTGACTTTTCTAATTCAATTAATACGTTAGGATCAGCTCCTTTGCTGAACAACTCTATGCATTTTGTGATAGTCCCATCTTCCTTTTTTAGGTTTTTATGATTATGTGTTTTTTTTGTTACCTTTTTGTGTATAATTTCGTGCAACTCTTTTGTTTCTAGTGCAAAAGGATTCTCGACTTCTTTTCCTAAAGACTCTGAAGTTTTAGTAGGACTGCTAGGAAATTCATGAGTAATACCTCCTCCTGCCATACTATCAAACATCACTCTCCTATCATATGAACCTGAGTCAAACATAACATTCCTCTCATATAAATAAAATGTATGAGTACCTCTTTAGCGTTAATTTTGCATTAAAACTGGGTAGTTATGCCTTATTGCGGATAATTATAGCAATTTGCTAACTATTTTCTTTGCTGATTACTGATTTTACATTTCAACATAATTGCTTGCCTGTTGAACTAGCATATCTATCACTTCTTTTACAGGCTTTTCTCTGTCAACCATGCCAACACTTTGACCTGCCATCAAAGATCCTGTTTCAATATTTCCTTCAATCACAGCTTTTCTTAAAGCTCCAGCCCAGAACTTTTCTATTTCAAGTTGCCCCTCTTCTTTTGAGATTTCTCCATTTTGATATTTATCGATAATGTCTCTTTGATGCTTCATAAAATCGTCACTTGCTTTGTTAGCTATAGCCCTTACTGGAATTACAGGGAAATCAGCGCTGATCTGTATAGAAGACACAGCATTACGCGCAGCTGATTTGATGAATACTTCTTTAAAATTTTTATGAGCGATTGACTCATTCGTGCAGACAAATAATGTACCTATTTGACAGCCACTTGCTCCCATCTCTAGGTAGTTCATTATCATTTCGCCTCTTCCTATTCCACCTGCAACAAAAATTGGTGTTTTCTCGTTTTTAAAATGAGGTAATATCTCTTGTGCGAGAACAGAAGTGCTAACTGGACCTATGTGCCCACCTGCTTCCATTCCTTCTATTATCAATGCATCTACTCCCATTTTTACTAACCTTTCCGCAAGGCTTAATGCTGGTGTAAAGCACATAACTTTAATACCTGCATTCTTGATTTTTTCTATATTAGGCTTTTTTGGTAACCCGCCAGCGAGAACTATGTGGCTTATTTTTGTTTCAATGCATATATCTATTAACTCACTCAAATTTGGGTGCATAGTAATTAGGTTTACACCAAATGGCTTATGAGTTAATTTTTGTGTTTCTATGATTTCTTTTTTCAGTAAGTCTGGAAACATTGCGCCACATGCAATTACACCAAAACCACCGGCATTTGAAATTGCCGAAACTAAATTTCTCTCTGAAACCCAGCTCATGGCACCACCCATTATGGCAAATTCACTACCGAGAAAATTCGTTCCTTTTTTCCAGAGGCTACTTAACATATAACCTATATCATACGTTTAAAAATATTTTGTTTATCTATGAATGTATGTTTCAAAGCGCCAAGTATATGTAAGATTATAAAGAGTATCATAAAATATGCAAGAATTGAATGTAGCTGATTAGCTGCACTAGCTAGATCTTCATTCTGATTAATTAACAAAGGAATATGGAAAAAATATTTGATCTCTTTGCTAGAAGCAGAAGACATGACATAACCAGATAGTGGCATTAGCACCATCAAAGCATATAAACAAAAGTGTATCGTTTTGCTCGCATTAATTACAAATCGAGAAAAATTGGCTGGAAGTGGTGGAACATAAGTAAAGACGCGAAAAAATATGCGTACTATAATTAATCCAAGAACGGTGATACCGCAAGCCTTATGAATAGCGTATATGCTGAATTTAATTTCACTGCTAATCAGCAAACTTTTCATGTATAGTCCAGAACAAAGCATTCCAATAATAAGAGCAGACATTAACCAATGAATGATTCTTAAACCTAAGTTGTATTTATTGTCTTTCATTAATTTTGATTACTCCAAAATAAAACTTGAAAAACTATTTTTTAGTCAAAATTATCTATACATAATTTTGCTACCTTAATCAACACAAGTATAATAATTGTAGTTCAAATAAATATTATCTATCAGATCATAAGGAGATGGTGAATTTTTAAGGAGTTTTTCTATTGTAACGATAGTTGTACTTGTGCAAGAAGCCTATTGACTTTAAGCACATTTTACCCTATACAATTTCAATACCTTAAACTACCAAAGCATGCCTGATCTAAAGACAATGATGTTAAACTTTGGTCCTCAGCATCCAGCTGCACATGGGGTGCTACGCCTTGTTTTAGAGATGGATGGCGAAGTCATCGAAAGAGCAGATCCTCATATTGGGCTTTTGCATCGTGGTACTGAGAAGCTAATAGAGCATAAAACGTATCTTCAAGCTCTGCCTTACTTTGACCGCCTTGATTATGTGTCACCAATGTCACAAGAGCATGCATATTCGTTATGTGTAGAGAAATTGTTGCAATGTGAAATTCCAATTCGGGCAAAATATTTGCGTGTTTTATTTTGTGAGCTAACAAGGATACTAAATCATTTACTGAATGTCTCTTCTCAAGCGCTTGATGTTGGGGCGATGACTCCTCTTTTATGGCTCTTTGAAGAGAGAGAAAAAATACTCGAGTTCTATGAAAGGGCCTCAGGTGCAAGATTTCACGCAGCTTATATAAGGCCAGGTGGACTTGCAGCAGACATTCCAGAAGGTTTGATTGAGGATATTGCAAAGTTTATAGAGCAATTTCCAAAGTATATAGATGATGTTGATGAGCTTTTGACAGAAAATAGGATATGGAAGCAACGCACTGTAGGAATTAGTGAAATATCAATAAAACAGGCGCTTGATTGGGGCTTTAGTGGACCAATGCTCCGTGCTGCTGGGCTTGTTTGGGATCTGCGAAAAAGCCAGCCATATGAGATATATGACCAATTAGATTTCGATATACCAATTGGCCAAAATGGTGACTGTTATGACCGTTATTTAGTAAGAATGGCGGAGATCAGACAATCTATCAGCTTGGTGAAGCAATGCATAGAGAAGATGCCTGAAGGGCCAATAAAGACTGAAGATAGAAAGATCTCTCCACCGCCAAGAGCGGAAATGAAAGAATCCATGGAAGCTATGATTCATCATTTTAAGCTTTATTCAGAAGGATATCATGTGCCAGAAGGTGAGGCTTACGTAGCTGTTGAAGCACCAAAAGGCGAGTTTGGAGTATATATAGTTTCAGATGGTACCAATAGACCTTATAGATGTCGAATAAGAGCACCTGGCTTTGCGCATTTACAGGCCTTAGATTTCATGGCAAAGGGACACATGCTTGCTGACATTGCAGCAATTATCGGTTCACTTGATATAGTTTTTGGCGAGATTGATAGGTAATTGTTGTAAAATCAGCGTACCCGTTCAGCGGAGTGGCAGAATAAGGTAGACAAGGTGATCTAAAAAGATAATCATAGAGCAAAAGTGCGGTAAGTCTTTATAACAAATGGTGTCATCCCAGTGCTTGACACTGGGATCCAGTTGAGCTACTTCAACAAAAATACTGCATTTAAGATGAGCTCTTATTCTCACCAGACTTATTTACGAGTATAACAATCAAAGTCTGGATTCCAGTGTCAAGCACTGGAATGACACCACTTTTGCTTCAATATTTGCACATTAGCCACGTCCCTGAACAGGTACAAATCAGCTAACAGTCAACACATCTTCTATTAAAAACTGCACAAATTCATTGCCATTCCAGTAATTCATAGAGATTTTACCTAAAATTGATTTAACATTACCCTGCATGATAGCAGAGCCAAGCTCAGTATTTGCAGAGCGAAACGCAATAGCTCTTACCATAACATTGTCGTCAGTAATAAAACATTTTATATGATCAACTCCTATAACTTCCGGCTTTCTTATCTTTGCCCCCTGAATGATGAATCTCGGTTCAGGATTGCCAACACCAAATGGCTCTAAGCGTTGCAGTTGGTTCCACAGGGATAAGTTTATTGCTTTAGCTGTTACTATGCCATCGGCTTTTATGATTTTGTCATTTGTAGAGTTTGCAAATCTTTCAGTAAAAAAATCATGTAGATCACTTATTTTGTCTTCCTTAATCGAAAATCCCGCTGCCATACTGTGACCACCACCTTCAATGATTAGGTTGGTAAATTTTGCAGAAAGAACCGCGGCACCAATATCTACTCCAGAAATTGACCTACAACTTGCTTTTCCTATTCCATTGTTTAAAGATATCACTATTGTTGGTAAGTGAAATTGCTCCTTTAGTCTTGATGCAATAATACCAATTATTCCCTGGTGCCAATTGCCGCTTACCATTATAAAATTTATACCTAGTTGCGCAAATTTTTCCGCTTGTGTTGTGGCTTCCAAAATAGCCTCATTTTCTAGCATTTTTCTTGCATTATTTAAATCTATTAATTTTAGTGCGATTGAATGCACCTCTTCTTCATTATCAGTGGAAAGCAACCTTGCACCGAGTGATGCTTCTCCAATTCTTCCTCCAGCATTTATACATGGCCCAATGTTAAACCCTAACCGTGAAACACTTGGTTTTTCAAGGATTCCCAAAGCATCAAACAAAACACGCAAGCCAACGTTTTTCCTTGCTGACATAACTTTTAATCCTTGCAAAACAAATGCTCTATTTAGGCCTATAATCTGCATAACATCGCAAACAGTTCCAAGAGCAACCAAATCCAGTAGATCAAATAAATCTGGTTCTTTTTTGTGGGTAAAAAATCCTTGCTCACGTAGGCTTCTGTTAAGGGCAACAATTAGCAGAAATGACACTCCAACTGCTGCAAGGTTAGTATAAGGAGAGCTCTCATCAAGGCGGTTGGGATTAACAACTGCTACAGCACTTGGTAATTTTTCTGTACCAAGGTGATGATCGACAACTATAATATCAAGTCCAAAAACCCTTGCCTCTTCTATCGGTTGATATGCAAGCGTACCGCAATCAACAGAAATACATAAATCAATTCCGTTCTTTTTAAGTTGTAATAAAGCATCTACGTTTAATCCATAGCCCTCATCAACACGATCTGGAATGTAGATTATAGAGTGTGTTCCAATCGTTCCTAGATACCTATTAATCAATGCTGACGATGTTGCTCCATCAACATCGTAGTCACCAAATATTGCAATATTTTCATTATTGTTTATTGCTTTTATTATGCGAGAAACAGCTTTATCCATATCAAGGAGGTGAAAGGGATCTGGTAATAGCGATCTGATTAGTGGATGTAAGAAGTCATGTGCATTTTCGATGTTAACACCACGACTAACTAATATTCTTGCTAATATTTCTGGCAACTCAAATCTCTGTATAAGAGTTAAGATTTCCCTTTGATCTGCTTCTTGTAACTTCCACAGTGCATTTGTTATGCTGCGTTTTTCAATATCAAGTAGCATATCTTTTGTAAATAAAACTACTTTACCAGAACTTTTAAGCTTGTTCTATAATTGTGTTAGACTTCTGTATAACCTAAAGAAAGATATAGGAGGGTGTCACCTGAAAGAAATCACATTTATTTTGACAAAGAACATCTGCAAAATCTGATACTTCTTCTTGCATAACATGCTCTTTAATTAGTATTATATCTATATTGGCATATAAGTGTGAATATTATATTAGTGTAATTACTTTTTAGGTATGCATGGCAAACTTATGCCTGGAAACGGTTTTTGGTTACTCAAACCTTTTCTACCTTTATTTCATATTCTTTAAAGTATTTTTTGCACTTTCTTTATAAAAACCATAGGTACCAATCGGTTTTTAGCTTAAGAATAAAGGTCAAGTATCTGGAATTCTAGACATAAAATCCTCCTGTGTAAAAAAGATTAGAAAGAAAATGCAGCGCACATACAACAGAATTTGAACACGTGCTGAAGAAGATACACTACGTTTTTTGTTGAAAAATTGACTGAAAAGTCTGCAGACGGAGATAAATTTTTGAGCTCTTAAAATACCGCTACTGTTAGTAGTAAGGAAAGTGAGAAGGTTTGTCAAGCAATCTTTATTGGCTGTTGTACTAGAACCCAGTTTTTCGTATAATTTGCTAGAATTTGTGTGAAGAATTTTAAATATGAAAGGCCTATACATTAAAACTTACGGCTGTCAGATGAACGTTTATGACTCCGTTTTAATGGAGAATATAGTTAAGCCTCTAGGGTTCAGTGTTGTGAGTGATGCAGAACAAGCTGATTTGGTGATATTAAATACTTGTCATATTAGAGAAAAGGCAGCAGAAAAGCTTTACTCAGAGCTTGGAAGGATTCACTCATCACAAAAAAATAAAGAAATGACCATAGTGGTGGCTGGGTGTGTAGCGCAAGCAGAGGGAGAAGAAGTGTTTAAAAGAGCTCCTTTTGTTGATATTGTTGTTGGTCCGCAGAGTATCGCTGCTTTACCGGAGCTGATAGTTAAAGCAAGTAGAAGTAAAGGTCATGTAATAAATACTGATTTTCCTGAAGTTGCGAAATTTGATAAATTACCAAATGAATGTTATGGCAATAATCAAGGGTCTTCTGCGTTTCTTGCTATACAAGAGGGTTGCGATAAATTTTGTACGTTTTGTGTAGTCCCTTACACTCGCGGGGCTGAGTATTCACGACCAGTAAATGAAATATTCCGTGAAACATTAAAGTTAGTTGCAAATGGGGCAAAGGAAATTACTTTACTTGGTCAGAATGTCAATGCTTATCATGGGGAGTGCGAAGGAGAAGTGTGGGATTTAGGAAAATTAATTAGTTACATGGCTAAAATTGAAAAGCTAGAAAGAATCCGCTACACAACTTCTCATCCAAGAGATATGCACGAATCTCTCTACTTGGTACATACGGAGGAATCAAAACTCATGCCGTTTGTTCATCTACCTGTGCAATCAGGTTCGAATAAAATATTGCACGCAATGAACAGGAAGCACACTGCAGAGGAGTATTTGGAAATAATAGACAGATTGCGCAAATTGAAACCTGAAATTGAATTTTCTTCTGATTTTATCGTTGGTTTTCCTGGAGAAACTGAAAAAGATTTTGAAGAAACTATGAAATTAGTAGAAAAAGTAAAATATGCTCAGGCTTATAGTTTTAAATATAGCCCAAGACCAGGTACACCGGGAGCGGAAAGAAAAGATCAAGTACCAGAAGAGGTTAAAACAGAGCGCCTTCTTCAGTTACAGGAATTAATTAGCAAGCAACAACTTGAGTTTAATCAGAGTATGGTGGGGAAAACTATTCCTGCTTTGTTCAGCGATAAAAAAGGTAAACACCAAAATCAAATAATTGGTAAAAGCCCATATATGCAATCAGTGTGTATTGATGACCCTGACGATAAATACAAAGATAAAATAGTAAATGTAAGAGTGTTGGAAGCTCGGCAAAATAGTTTATTGGGATGCGCTGCCTAATTAGAGAAAAGTGCTCCCATGGTCTCATGTAGAAGCACTTTGTGTGTTTTATAAGTTTATAAGCTATCTAGATTTAATCCTTAAAGGACTACAGCTCTCTGTTACGCAATCATATGAGACTTGATATAATAGATTCGCGGGATTTTTTTTCTTTTCCCACTGATAGTGTAATTTTTCAATCTTTCCAGAATTATTATATTCATAAGAAAGTGATCCCCAAACAAAGCTGCTTTTACTATTATTTTTGTTGGCATCATGAAATTTCTGATAAGGCCAACTTCTATTGTCTTTATTCATCTTCAACCTAAATAAATAAGTCTAATGAATTAATATGTTGTATAATGATGTCAATACCTATCTATGTTTATAGAAACGGAGTTTTTGAATTTGTAATTTTCTGGAAAGCTCTATATTCTTTGATTTTATCCAGTTGAAATGAACATGAAGCATTATCCTGATACAAGCAGCAGTCCTGATTTTTCATTGCTAGAAAAGGAAATCATAAAATTTTGGCAGGAAAATAAAATTTTTGAGCAGTCAGTCGAGAAACGTTCCAAGGGTCATTGTTTTGTATTTTATGATGGGCCTCCGTTTGCAAATGGACTTCCGCATTACGGACACTTACTTACTGGTTTTATAAAAGATGCATTTGCAAGATATCAAACTATGCTGCAAAAAAGGGTTGAACGCAGATTTGGTTGGGATTGCCATGGGCTACCGGCTGAGATGGGTGCAGAAAAGGAGCTTGGAATATCTGGCAGAACTGAGATAGAAAAATTCGGGATTGAGAAATTCAATAATCATTGCCGTACTTCTGTGATGAAATTTTCATCAGAATGGGAGAAGTATGTAAATAGACAAGCAAGATGGGTAGATTTTCACAATGACTATAAGACCATGGATAAATCATTTATGGAGTCGGTCATGTGGGCATTTAAGCAGCTTTATGATAAAGGTCTGGTCTATGAATCAGTGCGCGTTGTTCCCTATAGCTGGGCGTGCGAAACTCCTCTCTCCAATTTTGAAACAAGGCTTGATAATGCATATAGAGAAAAAACTAGCAAAGCTGTAACTGTTGCGTTTGAACTTTTAGAAAACCCAAAGCAATTTAAACAAAAATGTAAGTTGCTTGCTTGGACTACAACTCCTTGGACATTGCCGAGCAACCTTGCGCTGGCAATAGGGAAAGATATTAAGTATTGTGCAGTGTCAGTCCACCCTTTGATGTCATTCCAGCGCGTGACGCTGGAATCTAGAGAAAAAGAAACCTGGATCCCAGTGTCAAGCACTGGGATGACAAAAGAAGGAGGCACTGGGATGACAAAGGAAAGTGCTGGGATGACAGCAGCAGAAGGCAATGAAGGAGATTTAGTGAATAATGAGATATATATCTTTGCTAAAAGCTATCTAGAAAAATTTATTGATCACTGTACAAAGAGCAATATTCCATATGAAAACTGCAATATAAAGCTTAAAGCAGATGATCTTGCAGGTCTTTCTTATAAACCACTGTTTGATTACTTTAAAGATACAAAAAATGCATTCCGTATTTTTATTGCTGATTATGTTACAGCAGAAGATGGTACTGGTGTTGTGCACACTGCTCCTGGATTTGGTGAAGAGGATTTTAGTCTCTGTCAAAGCCACGATATCCCGGCTGTTTGTCCAATTGATAATGCTGGAAAATTTACTGCAGAAGTTTCAGATTTAGCAGGAGTTCATGTTTTTGATACCAATGATACAGTAATAAAGAAATTAAAAGGGCAGGGGAGTTGGTTTAAGACTGAGCAATATATTCACAATTATCCTCACTGCTGGAGAACTGATACTCCTTTGATCTATCGCACTATGCCTTCTTGGTACGTTGCCGTTACAAAATTCAAAAGCAGAATGGTAGAGCTAAATAAGAGAGTTAATTGGATGCCAAATCATATAAGAGATGGTCAATTTGGAAAGTGGCTTGAAGGAGCACACGACTGGTCTATTTCACGCAATCGATTTTGGGGTACTCCAATTCCTATATGGAAATCAGACGATGCAAAATATCCAAGGGTGGATGTGTATGGTTCAATAGCAGAATTAGAGCGAGATTTTAATGTTAAGATAGATGATTTGCACAGACCGTTTATAGATACTTTAACAAGACCAAATCCTGATGATCCAACAGGAAAATCGGTTATGCGTCGTGTGCCTGACGTATTTGACTGTTGGTTTGAATCTGGTTCAATGCCGTTCGCTCAAGTTCACTATCCGTTTGAAAATAAAGAGTGGTTTGAAACTGCAGATTTTATCACTGAATACATAGCACAAACCAGGGGGTGGTTTTATACGCTCTTTGTATTGTCCACTGCTTTGTTTGATAGGGAACCATTTAAGAATTGCATATGCCACGGTGTAGTTCTCGATGTAAAAGGGCAAAAATTATCCAAACGTTTGAATAACTATGCAGATCCAATGGAGGTTTTTGACAAATATGGTTCTGATGCGCTGCGTTTTCTTATGCTTTCTGGATCTATTGTTTGTGGTGGTAATTTGCTACTCGACAAAGAAGGAAATTCGATACGAGATATTCTAAAAAACGTAATAAAACCTATTTGGAACAGTTATCACTTTTTTACTATGTATGCAAATGCAGATGGAATTAAAGCTGAGGTTTGTAAGAATTATCAAAGTACTATTGATCGCTACATGATTTCAAAATGTTTTGAAGCTGTGGAAGGTATGCAAGCTTCTATGAACAGCTATAACTCCCAGGAAGCTTGTAAAATTCTGACAGATTTTTTTGAAGTGCTAAATAACTGGTATATTCGTCGCAGTCGTGAGCGTTTTTGGAAAGGTGATTTAGATCAAGACAAAACTGACGCTTATAATGTTCTATACAAAGTTTTTTATTACATACTTCGAGCTGCAGCTCCTTTGTTGCCACTCATAACAGAGACTATATGGCAAGGGCTGAAGTATAAAGAAACATCTGTTCATTTGGCTGATTTTCCACAATTAGAGAAGTTTGATAGCGAGCTTATTGCCAAGATGGATTTTGTGAGAGAGATATGCAATGCTGCACTCTCTATTAGAAACACGTTTAACATACGTATCAGACAGCCACTTGGCAGTATGACCATTTATCATAAGTCTTCCTGCGATTTTCTTGAAAATGAATATCAAGAGATAATAAGAGATGAGATAAATGTAAAAAAATTAGAATTAGTAAACAGACTTGAAGATATTGCATCACTAGAGCTAAAACTAAATTTCCCGCTACTTGGCAAGAAGATTCCAGATAAAATCAAGAAACTAGTTCAATACGTTAAGGAAGGGAAGTGGAAGCAAGTTGAAAACGAACAGATATTTCTGGGAGATGAAACAGAGAACTATATCATAGAAAAAGGCGAATATGAACTATTGTTAAAAGCAAACAGTGGATTCTCCTCTGTATTTGATAACAACAAAGGGGTTGTTATCCTAAACACTACTTTAAATGATGAATTAATTCTAGAAGGACTTGCGAGAGATATTGTGAGGCTCATTCAAGAAACTAGAAAACAAGCTGATTTCCATATATCAGATAGAATCAGAGTAATAATCAAAGCAGAAGATGAGAAAGTTAAAGAGGCAATCAATACATGGAGTGAATATATAAAAGAGCAGACTCTTGCCTTATCTTTAGAGATCAATGTAGAAATTGGAACCGACTTTTATTCTAAAGAGTACCAAGATTTAATGATTGGTATTAAGTTAATTTGTTAAAAAATTGCAAATCACCGATACTTATGCTACACTTAGATTGCTTTAGGTAGAGTGATAATATGAATCAAGTTGTTACAATTGTTGATTTAAATAATAATCGTGATTTCTCTAAAAAAGAGCCCATTGCTATTTTGGAAGAGGAAGAAGAGTTTTTTGATGCTATGGAAGATGTTTCTAATGTAGAAGAAGGCAATGATTTAGGTCTTGCTACTTCAGAAGAGGAGGAAGAGTTTTTTGATGCTGTAAGTGAGCAAACTAAACAAATAGCTGCTTTTAATGTTCCACTGAGTATATTTCATTATAAAGATTATGACTCTGGCTTTTTTACCTCCTGGTATAATATGTCAAGCGAAATATTGAAAGAGATAAACAGAGCTTGCCCAGAGAAGAAAGTATTAAATTTAGCTCTGTCAGTCTTAATGCTCCCTTATATTGCTTTTACTGCGCTGGGGTTAGTCATATACAGTAGATTTAAAGCAAATAGCAAGACACAAGAAGGTGTAGGAGGGGATAAGACAAAAAAGAGTGAAACAGGTGTACCAAAAAGATTAGCATATGGTGTTCTTGCTGCAATAGCAATTTTTGTTAATGTGACGGTACTTGTAACTTTGGTTGTTCCTGCAACAATTGCTTTAGCTACTTTTTATCTTTTAAATAGAGATTTATCTCATTCTTTAGTTGCTACTCTTAAAATAAGTATGGGGCGGTATTCTAATGAGCACCAAAATATTGAGGTATCTTTTCATGAAACGGAAATTTCTGGATCAAGCATTGCATATGATATGGAAATAAAGTTTCCACCACAATTTAAACAATTACTTAGAGACTTATGTGAGAATGAAAATAATAAATGGTTTAGTGTAACGTGGGATTCAGAGCATAATATCGTACTGAAATTGTCAACTAACATCAATTTAAAAAATGGTCTTAAGCCCTTACGCAATGAAATCAATGATGTGCTTGCGACTTCCATTCAAGAATTTGCAAAAGCTATGGAAGAATTGATGAAGCTAGAAAAAAAAGAGATTACATATGATAAGATGAAGGCATTGTTGAACGGGTTTAGGTTGAAAGTGGTGGATAGTATAGATTCTAAGTTGACAACTCACTTAATAGAAAATGCTTATCAAGTTGCTTTTATACAAGCAATTAAATTTGCACAAAAAAGAAAAAAAGATTTTTCATTAAAAGATGCGCTAAGAGATATATTAGTTAAACAAGAGTTGGAGAGCCAAGGTAAGGAATTACCAAATGAGAAAGAAGTGATAATCAAAGATTTGAAAGAACTAAAAATAAAGGAGTCACTTAATTTGACTGATGAAGGTGATCGGCTAGAGTCCCTTATGAAAGTAGGTGATATAAGTGATGATGCACTTCCTGTATTTAAAGCAAGATGGGAGCGGCTTATACAAAAAGAGAAAACAGATAAGAGTGCAATCATTTATGTTTATAATCATACGCATCCTCAAGAAACAAAGGAAGCCCTAAGTAATGCTAAAAAAAGAATTAAAGATTTAAAAAAACAAGGACAAGTAAGATATACTGGGATACGTGAAAAATTGAAAGCAATATATGATGAAGGAAAAAATAACTTAACAGATGATGATTTAAAAAGGAAATTAGAAGATCTTTTTAAATTCGAATATAATGATCAAGAGGTTGAGAAAAGGCTAGTAGAATCGAGAATAAGGACTATTCAAACTCTACTAAGTAAGTCAGATAACAAAATAAAGCAGTTTTTAGCAGAAGATCTGAGTGAATTAAATAAAACAAAGACTTCGGATAAAATGAATGACTTTGTAGAAAAGATGTATTTAGAAATAACAAGATGTAGAATTCAAGAGTTATTTGAAAAGCAAGGGGAAAGTATAAAGAATGTAGAAGATAATAAGGACATGCTATTCAATGGAGAAGGTGAAAAACGTCTAGTAAACAAGATTGTTTCTTATCGGGAGAAAATTGGAGGATATTTAACGTATCCTGTGAGATTGAAGGAAATAATAGAAAAGCAGAATAAGAATTTGAATGTTGAGAAAAATAGTAAAGAAAAGGGATCTCCAAGTGTGGAGTTAATAGAGTTATGTTTGAAACATAACCAAGAAATTCTAAAAGCATTAGAACAGTTAAAATTAGAAAAAGAAGGATTATTGATAAATGAAAAAACAAAAAATAATTATAGAGAAGAGCTAGAATCTCGTGAAAAAATAAAATTTGCAATAATAGAAGATGATTTACTGGAGGCGTTCGAGCATGAAATTTTTGATGAAGAAGCAATTAAGAAGTTGCTAGAGAAAGTAGAACTTGAGTACTATTTGGTAGAAAAGTGCATAAAAACTCCTATTATTAAAATAAAAAATAATATCAAACACTTTTGTCAAGATTTATTGTCTCCTTTAATAAATAGGTTGGTGGAAAATATAGTAAATAATGTACCAAAAGATAATGAGAGTGGTTTGTGGAGGATTTGTAACTCTCTCAAAGTTGTTTTTAATTATAATGTGATTGGATGGTCAGCTGTAAACAAAGATAATAGCACAGAAGGGAAAGCATTGAGTGAGGCACATGATACTCATAAGGAAGTAGAGACATTTCTTCAACATTTTCAATCAAGTTATGAAGAAATAGGAGTTTTTTTAGGTAATTTATTTTCTGATGATGGAACGACATTTAAAAATGATGTCTGGCCTAAAGTAGAAGAGCATTTGCATGGAATGTGGGATAGATTTTTTAAGGATATTGAATTCAAGATAGAGAATAGATTGGATGAAGTAAACGTGACACAGCAAAATCAGGGAACTGTGATTACAGTTTAATGATGAGCTCTAAAAGTTCCTTCGGTATTTTCACACACTAAGTTGACTATCATATTTGATTCTTTTTGAATTTCCTCTTCAGTTAAAGTGTGAGTTGGAGAGCAGAAAGTAACTGAAAATGCGATGGACATCTTATTCGCCTCTATGTTGTTTCCATGATATACATCAAATATCAAAACTTCTGTGATGAGCTCTGAGCTTTTTTTTACCATATTGATTATACTACCTACTACTATGTCTTTACTCACAATAAACGCAAAATCGCGCTTTGCACTTTGATATTTATAATCGATAAATTTTTTCTTACTTATAGGTAAATTTCCAATATTTTCTAATATTAATTCAAAGGCTACAACTTTTTGTTTGATGTTAAAAAAATCCAATATACTCGGATGCAATTCCCCAAAATAACCAACTATTTTACTTCTAAAAGATAAGGTGCCTGACTTTCCTGGGTGATAATATTCTTTTTTTGCTCTCTCTATCATTAAATTATCACAGTTGATATTCAAAAATTCCAAAGCCATTATGAGATCAGCCTTTGCGTCAAAAACATCTACTTTTCTATCAGTGTTATAATGGTTTCGTGGCAAATCATTTCCTGATCTAATTCCACTTAAAACGTACTTAGACTGAGCTTCACCATTGTAAATTGGTCCAATTTCAAAAATTGCAAGATCAGGTATGCCATGGGCAGTATTATCTGCAGTAACTTTCAACAAATTTGGTATGACGCTTGGTCTCATTATATTAAAGTCATTATTAAATGGGTTGTCGATAATAAATAATTTATCCGAGTAACCAAATTTTTCAGCTATTGATTCACTCATAAAAGACCAAGTTATCACTTCATGAAACCCTCTGCTTGTCATCAAAATACGCAAATCATCTTGTGTATCTGCTTCTACTGTAACGTCTTCTGCTAGTGGCTCTTCCTTTATTTTATCATAGCCGTATATTCTTACTACCTCTTCAACTAAGTCAGCAGGTATAGTTACGTCTGGCCTCCAGCTTGGTATCTGTACGCTCCAATTATTTTCAGTTCTTTTATCAATACTAAACCCTAATTTTGTTAAAATATTGAGTACTTCATCAGGTGATGCAGATACACTTCCAAGTTTGTTTGCATTCTGATAATCAAAATTTATCTTGGTATCAGCCTTATTCAGATTGCCAGCAGACACTACGCTTGACACTTCTCCACCACATAAATCCAAAATCATTTTGGCTGCAAGATTGAGTCCATCAAGGGTAAAATCAGGGTTAACTGAACGTGCAAATCTGTAACTTGAGTCTGTGGAGATGCTTAGCTGCCTTGAAGATTTAGTGATAGAGATAGGGTCAAACCAGGCAGACTCTAGAAAGATATCAGTAGTTTCAAGAGTGCATTCACTGTATTTACTGCCCATAATTCCAGCAATTGCATGAACATTTTTATCATCAGAAATAACGCTTATGTTTTTGTTTAATGAGTATTCTTTATCATTTAAACCAATAAATTTTTCTCCGTCGTTTGCTTTGCGTACTATGAGCTCTCCTTCTATTTTCTTTGCATTATATGCATGCATTGGGCGGCCAAAGGATATCATGATGTAATTAGTAATATCAACTATTGCAGAAATGGAGCGCATTCCTATCGATTCTAGTCTGTCTTTTAACCATTTTGGGCTCTCTTTATTTTTTACATTGGCAATGTATATTCCACTAATAAAACTCTCCCCATCGATGACTTTGACGTTTATTGGTGAGGCCATAGAATAGGTAAGTTGTGGAACGCTTAAAGTCTTGAGTGTCCCAATTCCAGTTGCTGCTAGATCACGTGCTATTCCATAAACGCCTAAGCAATCTCCACGATTTGGAGTGATGTTTATGTCAATTACAGGATCGCAATTAAAAAATTTATCTCCTGTTTTATAATCATCAGAAAGCTCGATTATTCCTTCACTTTCATCTTGAGTCAGTGCAAGTTCGAAAGCAGAACAGAGCATCCCTTCACTTAACACTCCTCGTATTTTTGCAGGCTTAATTGTGAAGTCATTTTCTGGTAATGTGCTACCAAGAGATGCAAGTACAGTTTTCATGCCTTCTCTAACATTTTTTGCTCCGCAGACCATCTGCAGAACTTTACTTCCATCATTTACTTTGCATAGCTTTAGTTTATCAGCATCTGGATGAGGTGCGATTTCTAATATTTCTGCAACAATAAACCCAGCTAATTTGGTATTGTTGACCACATCTTCTACTTCCAGCCCTATATGAGTTAGCTTATCAGTAATTTCTTCTAAACTAGCGCTTGTTTCTAGATGATCTAATAACCAAGATAATGTGAATTTCATCTATCTAACAAGAAACAAAAATTTATTGTAATGTAAAATATAATGATTTTAAAGCTTGTTGTAGTGAGTAGCTTCTCTATTGTAAAAAACGAAGGAGAAGCCTACTTTTTCTACAAAGAAAGGATTTTGTTTATATCACCTTTACAATCCATCTCCATGCAGAGTTGAATATTCATATTGTGATCATCTATATGGAAATTATAAATGTAAGCATCGCCGGTGAAATTTCCTATAATATCATGGTTTTCATCTAGCATTTCACCTGCCATGTGGAAAAGACCAGTGTCTGGATTAGCAGAATAATCTGTAAACTTGACATAACCGTTGCTACATTCCTGTTCTAAATTTAAAGGTGGATTAGTAAAATCTATTTCGTTCATAATTGCCTCATATTAAAATTAAATTATAGTTAAAATAAGATATTAAGTCAAGAATTTAAAGTAAAGTTGGTAGCTAACTATAATTATATCTTATTAATTATATACTTTCTTGATATACTATTATTATAATAATGATTTTAATTATGTAGGTATTAATATGGATAATACAATAGCATTTGAATTTCAACCAACAGATAGCAATGATGGCGAGATGAATTTTAATTTTTATGCTCATCCCGACCATGAAGGTACGGACCTGCAAGTAACAGCAATGCAAGGTAAGGATGCTGTAGTGATAAATTATGATCGTTCTTTTGATCAAGATTCAGGTGAAGTGGATAATTCTTCTTTAGAATTTATTAAATATTATGATTATTATGGTCCCGATTTGGCAGAGCAATTTAGTGATATTTTTGAAAGTAATCTAGTTATCAAGAAAGTAGAGTTTGATCGTGAAAATGATAAACTTGTTACTGCAAGAGTGGAATTTGAAGCTGATACTGAAGGAAATGCTGTAAAGGTCAAAAATAAGGCAAAAGCTTATGGCCTAAAGGTAAAATAAATAAAAAGGGCTCTATACACAAACATAGAGCCTACATAATCTTAATTCTTGACTTTATACTATAAAATTTATACTTTATTTACTGTTGCAGTTTTATTACATAGGGTAAAAGTGGCGTTAAATCCGCTAGAACAATTTAAAGTATATACAATAATAGAACTACCAAAGTTATTTGGGTATGACATAAGCTTTACCAACTCATCTCTTTTTATGATGATTTCGGTAATATTGATGGTACTATTTTTGCTTCTTGGAGTAAGAAAAGGGGCAGTAATACCAGGATATTTGCAGGCCGCAGTTGAATATGTATATGATTTTGTTATTTCAATAATAGAAAATAACACTGGAAGTAAGAGTCTAAAACATATTCCATTGATATTTACAGTATTTATTTTCATTTTATCATGTAATTTAGTTGGTGTTCTGCCTTATAGTTTCACGGTCACAAGTCATGTAATAGTCACTTTTGCTTTGTCGATGGTGGCTTTTATTTATATAACGATTGTTGGGTTTAAGGAAAGAGGAGTAGGATTTTTGCGCATATTGCTACCAAAAGGAACTCCTTCGTGGCTTGCGCCTATAATAATTATTATTAAGTTATTTGCTTATTTAGTAAGACCGATTAGCCTATCAATAAGGCTTGCAGCAAATATGATTGCGGGTCATACGATCATTAAAGTGATAGCAGGATTTATCGTAAATATGAACATATTTTTTACACCTGCACCTTTTTTGTTTATAATTGCACTAATAGGATTTGAAGTATTTGTTGCAGTTTTGCAAGCTTATATATTTACTATATTAACATGTGTATATTTGTCAGATGCAGTAAAGTAATTGACTTCCTTGCAGAATATTTTACAATTATATTATAAAGAAATAGTTAAAGGTAATATATGGATTTAGTGGCTTTAAAATTTATAGCAATTGGTTTGGCTGTATTTGGAATGCTCGGTGCTGGTTTAGGTATAGCTAATATCTTCTCTGCTATGTTAAATGGGATTGCGAGAAACCCTGAGTCAGAAGGTAAAATGAAAAGTTACGTTTATATTGGTGCTGCCATGGTTGAAATCATGGGGTTGCTTGCGTTTGTACTTGCAATGTTATTAATATTTGCTGCTTAACAGATGCCACAGCTTGATGTTTCAACTTTCTCTTCTCAAATTTTTTGGTTTTTGATTTCTTTCTCTTCACTTTTTTTTGTAGTAAGTTGTTTATTCTTACCAAAGTTAGATGAAATAATAAACACTAGGAGTAAAGCAGTATTAGATTCTTTTAATAGTGCTATTCACCTTTTAAGGTTTACGGAAGATCAGATTGCCAAGTATAACGCAGCTTTAAATCAAGCTAAAGTACAGGCAAAAAAAATCATAGATGATGCACTTGCTCAGGTGGAAGAAATGAGAGCGAGTGTTAAGAGTATATTGGGGGAGGAGGACAAAAAAATAGTCAAGCTTGTTGAAGAAAGAGTGGCGAAATTTAAATCTAAGTATATTAGTGAGTTAAAACAAATGGCTACTAGTATTGCTTTAATTTACTACACTAAGTTAACTAATTCTGAAATTGAAGAGGAATTTGTTGCTGACTTGGTGTCCAAAGAATTTTAGGGTTTTTATGTCTACATTACTAGTTATCAGTCTTGCTTTTTTAGTAGGTTTTATCCTTTCGTATAAATTGCTAGGGAAGGTAATAAAAAACGCACTTAACAATAAACGTAACAAAAGCAAGTTTTCAAGTGAAGAAACTGAAAAATTCAGAAAAGATATGTTGGAGTATTACAAAAAATCTTCTGAAAAATACAAAAAATTAGATGCAGAAGTTAACAAAATGATAAATGAAGCACTTGATAAGGCTAATAGTATTATTAAGCATAATAGACAGCAACTCGATCAAACGTTAGATGAAAATGCCCATTCTAATTTGAAGAAAGTTACTGACCAAGTTGAAAAAGCTCTTGGGGATTTACAAGCTAACACAGCGAGTATAGCTGCTGATGCTGTAAAAAAAATAATGCATGAACGTAAAGATGATAAGCGTAGTAGTGAGGTTATATCTTCGTTTTCACGTGACTTGAGCAAAAAGTTGCATTAAGTTTAATGCCTGTACTTCAAACTGATAATGTAGAAAAAATTAAATTTGATTCTAGTTTATGCAAAGAACAAGAGAAACTTTTCTACTATAGGTTTAATATAATTCCTTGGCAAAAATTAAATGATACTACTTTTTTTATGGTTGAAGACATAAGCCAAGATATCAACCTTTGGGTCGAATCTCATTACGGTATTGAATATGTATTAATAAAAGCGAATAGTGAACAGATTTTAAATCTTCTTAACTCGCACTTTGGTATTTCAGAATTCGCAAGTAACTACTTATATTATAAGAATCGTAATTTTTCAGCTAAAAGCATTAGGCTCAGTTCAATCTTTTTTTCCTCTTTTTTTGTTATAATTTCGACTTTAACACTGACAAAAAAATATGCATATTTTGCTTTGGTGTTGATATTTATAATCGGATGTTCTAGTTCTTTATTCAAATTCGTAACTAAAATTTTGGCTTACGCAAAATTTCTAACCAAAAAGTAGATTATGATAAGATGGATGAACCTATATATACTATTTTGTTGCCTGCTTTTAGAGAGAGTGCGGTGATAGAGCAATTGATTGAAAGCATTGAAAGTTTGGATTACCCAAAATCAAAATTAGATGTAAAGCTTGTGATAGAGAGCGATGACCAAGAAATGCTAGCAGCTATAGAAAAATGTACTTTACCGCAGTATTTTGAAGTAATAAAAGTGCCTCATTTTTTACCTAGAACAAAAGCTAAGTCATGCAATTATGCTATGAGCTTTGCTAGAGGAAAGTATGTGGTAATATATGATGCAGATGATAGGCCAGATCCGTTGCAGTTGAAAAAAGCACTAATTGAATTTAATAATGGTGACGAAAAGTTAGCTTGTGTACAGGCGAAATTAAATTACTATAATTATGATTATAATTTTTTCACAAAATCCTTTTCTCTAGAATATATGAATTGGTTTCAATATTTATTGCCTGGATTTCAAAAAATGAACATGCCAATACCTTTAGCTGGTAGCAGCAACCATTTTTCAGTAGAAATTTTAAAGAAAGTGCTTTTTTGGGATGCTTACAATGTAACTGAAGATGCTGATCTCGGTTTAAGACTTGCACAAATGGGATATAAAACCAGGATTATTGATTCAGAAACATTGGAAGAATCACCAACTACTGTGTTTGCTTGGATCAAGCAAAGAGCACGCTGGATCAAAGGTTATATGCAAACTTACATTGTTCATTTAAAAAATATAAAATTACTTTTTAAGCACACTGGGCTCAAAGGAGTTTTGCTATTAAACCTTTTTGTTGGTTTCTCAGCCTTTATATTTTTCACTACTCCTTTTTTGTTACTTTCATTGATAGTAAATCAAGTTTTAAGCGGATTATTTTTATATTATTTTGTAGTAGTATACGTTATTAACTTGATTTTTTTGATAATAGCTATCAAACAGCAAAAAATGCCTTTTTATTTTTATATAGTATCAATATTTTTTCCCGTCTATAGTCTGCTACATAGTATTGCAGCTTTTTTTGCTTTGTGGGAATTTGTTATTCACCCTCAGCAATGGAATAAAACTCAGCATGGATTATGGAAGCAAAACCTGTAGCTATTTGGCTTTTTCTCTGCTCTCTCATGGTGATTTGCATGGTGGGAATTGGTGGATTTACCAGACTTTCAAAAGCAGGATTGTCAATTACGGAATGGAAACCAATTACCGGAACATTGCCACCGCTGAGTGAACAAGACTGGCTAAAAGAAAAATCAAAATATGAAGCTACACCTGAATATAAAGCATTTAACTATGGTATGAGTATGGAAGAGTTCCGCACCATATACTTAATAGAATATGTGCATAGGTTGATTGCAAGGCTGACAGGTTTAGTTTTTATTTTACCATTTATATACTTTACACTAAAAAAAAGAATACCTAAAAATGCAGTAATAAGGTTATCTACAGCACTATTATTTGGAATTTTACAAGCTTTTGCTGGTTGGTATATGGTTAAAAGCGGTTTGGTAGTCAATCCTCATGTTAGTCACTATAAGCTCGCACTTCACTTACTGCTTGCATTGGTTATTTTTGCATTATTGTCATATCAATTTTTTGATTACCAAATCAAACCAAAGCAAATAATTAAAATTAATAGCAACATTACATGTTACATATGGATAATTTTAATCCTAGTGACAGTACAAATAATCTTCGGTGCATTTGTTGCGGGATTAAATGCTGGCTTAATTTACAATACCTTTCCACTAATGGATGGACAAATTGTTCCAGAAGATTTATTTTTCTTACAGCCTACATGGCTAAATATCTTTGAAAATAGAGTAACAGTGCAATTCATACACCGGACATTGGCATTGCTGATATTAGTTCTGACAGCAATACTCACAATAAAAAATGCCAGTGTAAAACCAGTATATATTATGCTACTCTCCGTCATTATTCAGGTAATTTTAGGAGTAGTCACTTTGTTGCTGCATATACCAATGGCCATTGCCATAGCCCATCAAATGTTTTCATTTATCTTATTTGGGTCAGGTTTATATTTCTTGTGTTATTTAAGAAAGCAGATCTAATACCAAATCACCAGCCTGTACATTTTTCCCCTCTGTAACAGGGATATTTTTTATCACCATTTCTGATTCAGCACATATGATATTTTCCATTTTCATTGCCTCCACAACAAAGAGAGGTTGTCCTATTTCTACCTGATCTCCAGCATTTACGTGTAATTTAACTAATAAACCAGATATTGGGGATTTTACAGCATCTACTAAAATCCCTTCTGTTTCATTATTTAGCATTAACTTGCTTAGTTCAGCTATGTAAGGTTTCAACACACAACATTCAGCTTTCATACCTGCATGTCTTATGAAGTACTTGCTGTCTTGTCTTTCTATTTTAAGTGCTATGTTGGTATCGCCATTAATTATGATATGTAGCAATCTACAACTTGATTTCCACCTACCTACCACGGAGTATTTATTGTGGTTATATACTGTTGTTAATATATTATCTTGGTATTTTGCATTTATGGAGTACTCATTGTCATTTATTTTCACTATGAATAAATCTCTTGCATGGTCATCTGTTGTTTCAATGCCATAAGGTATCACCCGAGTAGCTGACACTGGTGCCCCTTCTTTTTTACTAGATTCCAGTGTCACGCACTGAAATGACACCTGAGTTGTTTCATTTACTGCTTCGTGATAGTACCTTTCTTCATTTTCTAAATGAACATACAGTGCAGCAAAAATAAATATTTTAATACATTCCTCTGTGATAAAATCGCCTTGAAACCCACTGGGATAATGGTCTGGAATGAATCTTGTGTGGAGTTTTGCTGCAATAAAGTTTGGATGATGGAAAATGGATTCTAGAAATTCTATATTATTTGTTACTCCTTCTATATAACATTCAGACAATGCTTTTTGCATTCTGCTGATTGCTTCTATTCTATCTTTTCCATATGTTATAACTTTTGCAATCATCGAATCGTAGAACATGCTGATTTCTGAACCTGCAGCAACTCCATCATCTATTCTTACATAATTATTTTCATCCGGTTTATCGTAATATTTTATTCTTCCGCTGGAAGGGAAAAATTTCTTTGATGGGTCTTCAGCACAAATTCTACTTTCTATTGCAGAACCAGTAAGTTTAATATCATCCTGATTGAATCTCAATTTTTCTCTACAGGAAGTTCTAATCATTTCTTCTACTATGTCTATTCCAGTTATAAATTCTGTTACTGGATGCTCAACTTGTAATCTCGTATTTACCTCAAGAAAATAGAAGTTTTGGTCTTTATCTACAACAAACTCGACAGTACCTGCTGAAAAATAACCAACTTGCTTTGCCAAAGAAACACATTGGGCATACATTTTTTGTCTTACTTCTTCACTAATAAATGGACTTGGAGTTTCTTCCATTATTTTCTGGTTATTCCTTTGTATCGAGCATTCCCTCTCTCCAAGACACACTATATTGCCATATTTATCTGCTATGATTTGTATTTCAATGTGTCTTGGCAGCTCTATATATTTTTCTATAAAAATACTGCCATCTTTAAAACTTTTCTCCGCCTCGTTTGTTGCTGATGTAAATGCTAGTACAATTTCTTTTTTGGAATGTACAATTCGCATTCCTTTGCCACCACCACCTGATGCAGCTTTGAGCATAACGGGAAAACCAATTTCTTCAGCAACCATGGATGCGTGGTCAGCATCTTCGATCTTACCCATATATCCTGGCACTACATTTACTCCAGCCTTTCTTGCCTCTTCTTTTGCCGTTATTTTGTTGGCTGTAACTTCTATTGTCTTTGCACTTGGACCAATGAAATCTATGTTATGTTTTTCCAGAGCACGTGGAAAATCTGGATTTTCCGCTAAAAATCCATAGCCAGGATGAACCGCCTCAGCACCTGTTTCAACTGCTACTTCGCATGTTTTTTCAATATTTAAGTAACTGAGGTAAGCAGGCGAAGGACCAATGTGCCTTGACTCATCTGCTTGCTTTACATGCACAGAATTTGCGTCTGCATCTGAGCACACACACACACAAGATATACCCATCTTGCGCGCAGTCTTGATTATCCTGCAGGCAATTTCCCCTCTGTTTGCTATTAAAATTTTACTATACTTCTTTCTTATCATCTTATCAGTATACTTTCTTAACTTAAGAAAGTAAATTGTTGCCTGCAAGTAATTCTTTCTCTCTACTAAGGAGTCACAACTTGTCCTATTGGAATAATATTAACTTCTTCAACTAAAGTACTTTCATTATGCAAATCATATATCTCGTTACATGCTTTAAATAACAGACATGTAGCCCCCCCCAGAAGCTATTGTTGCTATTGAAGCCAATGCAAGAGACTGAGAAACTGAAAACAGAAGATACAAAGATACACACATAGCAATAGTACACACTATAGCTCCCACTACATATAAACCCAGGCGAAACTCCTGAGTACCTATAATGCTGTCTTTTATGCCTGCAATTTTCTTAATTTCTTTTCGTTGTTCTTCATCTAAGAAATAGAGAGGAGCTACTGCTACTCTACCAAAAAGAAAGGAGCTTTTATCGCAGAGTGCATTTTTAATATATTTTTTATTACGTTTAAGTTCCTCTTTTAATCCTTTTGATTCTTTCCACTTTTTGGCTTCTTCTGCCTTTTTAATTTCTCTCTCTAAATCAGAGATAACCTTTCTTACTGTAGGTAGCAATATTCCGCTCTTTGCTGCTATGTGAAGTAGATTACCGTCTTCGTTGCGCATAGTTACAGAAGCAATATTCTCCTTACAAGCTCTAATGAATTCATCTTCATTACCTTCTCTTGCAACCTCAAATAAGTTACTCATTACATACCTCGCTGTATTTCTAAATTATACAATGCAGTTTATTAAAGATAAATATAAATTGATCTTTCAAATTTACAATAGTTCCACGTTGTTGCAAGTGCAAATTTTAGTTATCATCAGTTACATTATTACAATTGATAAATATGTCAGGTATAGTCACTAGATTCGCTCCATCACCAACAGGATTTTTACATATTGGAGGAGCTCGCACAGCTTTATTTAATTGGCTCTATGCGAAGCATCATGGTGGCAAATTTTTACTGAGGATTGAGGATACCGACAGAAAACGCTCAACACAAGAAGCAATTGATGCAATAATAGATGGGCTAAAATGGCTTAGCATCAGTTATGATGGAGAAATAATATATCAATCAAAAAGAATAGATAGACATGTTGAAGTTACAAATCTTTTAGTTGAAAAGGGTAGGGCGTATCACTGTTATTGTCCTGAAGATGAAGTTGCAGAAAAGAAGGCAAAAGCAAGAGAAGAAGGAAAAATATATAAGCATAAATGTACTAGTTCAGCATCAGGTGCAAAGCCTGTTGTTCGCTTTAAAGTGCCAGACTCAGAAGATATTGTTGTTGAAGATAAGATATACGGCCAAGTTAAAATAAATAGCGACCAGCTTGATGACATAGTAATCTTACGTTCTGACAATACTCCAACATATATTTTTGCTGTAGTGGTTGATGACCATGATGCTGGAATAACCGATATTATACGTGGCTCTGATCATCTCACTAATACCTTCAAACAATTACTAATATATCAGGCTCTTGATTTTTATGTTCCACGCTTTGCACACGTACCGCTTATTCATGGAGAAGACGGGAATAAGTTATCTAAAAGACATGGTGCTACAAGTGTTTGCGATTATGAAAAGATGGGAATATTGCCAGAAGCAATGCGTAACTACCTGCTTAGACTTGGTTGGAGTCATGGTAACGATGAAATTATTAGCGATGAGCAAGCAATAGAGTGGTTTAATTTAGAAAACATCGGTCGTTCACCTGCACGACTTGATTTTAAAAAATTAGAGCATTTAAATAATCATTATATTAGTAACATGAGCAATGAGGATATTTTAAGTATTATTATTCCAATGTTTGAGAGTAATGCAAAAGATCTTTCTTTAACCCAATCCTTGATGTCATTCCAGCGCGTGACGCTGGACTCCAGAAAAACAAAAGAATGGATCCCAGTGTCAAGCACTGGGATGACAAGTGGTAATGTGTTTTTGATTGATAAGAAAAAGAATTATTTATTACAAGGACTAACAGAGCTAAAAAAAAGAGCAAACTATCTAACCCAACTGCTGGATTTAGCAAAGTTTTATATTCAAGTTGATTTAAGTGAAGAAGCTCAACAAATTATCAAATCTAACCTCGGTATAATTAAGTTACTTGCATCATTTCTTTCAAATGTCAGTGATGAAGATTGGAATAAGAACTTTTTATCCTCTCAGATTAAGGAATTTTCAGAATTACATAATATAAAAATGAGTGATGTATACCACTCATTGCGCGCTCCTATAACAGGAGTAATGGATGCACCTGGAATCATCGATATAATGGTAATTCTTGGTAAAGATGAGTGTATAAAAAGATTGCGAGCAGTTTAAATAAAAAATTACTTGACAGACTCTCGTGGCTTCATTATAGTGGAGAATGAAGGTTTTTTAGGATCCAAAATCTATCTTCACCAGCAGGTTTTTTCATCAAATAACCAAATTTCAGCAAAAAATATATAAGTTTATTTTTGCTAGCTCTTTATTCATATAGGAGGGTTTATGTCTAGAATTCCTGATACTTGACTTTTATTTTTAAGTTAAAAAAACAATTGGCGCCTATGGTTTTCACATTAAATCATTTTAAATTGTTAAAGTTAATGCGGGCTTTTTTTGCCTTTTTTTATTGGTATTTTTTTCATATTTTATTATATCATTATACTGTGGTACCATATAGACTTCAGTTTCATGATAAGGGGAGCAGGCAGAGTAGCTCCGTCTCAGCTATGGCATTAAACGATGACATGCATAAGATCTAATAATATGTATAATTTATAAATAATTTTTGAGGTAAATTGTGAAATTAGGTGTTAATATTGATCATATTGCAACCCTTCGCAACGCGCGTGGAGCCTCTTATCCAGATCCATTAAAAGCAGCAAGAATAGCTATTGATGCTGGGGCAGATTTTATTACTGTACATTTGAGAGAAGACAGAAGGCATATCAGAGATGAGGATGTATTCAATCTAAAAAAAAGTATTAGTACTGAGTTAAATCTTGAAATTGCAGCTACGGAAGAAATGCTCGAAATAGCAAAAGAGGTAAAACCCTATTCGATTTGTATAGTACCAGAAAAAAGAGAGGAATTAACAACCGAAGGTGGCTTGGATATTTTGAATATGCACAGTAAACTTTCTGGTATAATAGAGGAAATGCATAGCTTTGACATAAAAGTCTCACTGTTTATCGATCCAAATATTAATCAACTAAAATATCTTGAGAAGCTAGAAAGAAAGCCTGACGTAATAGAAATTCACACAGGGGATTACTGTGATAATCCATCAGAAGAAAAATTAAAACTTATTACTAACTCTGCAGAATACATTAATAAGCTAGGAATAGAATGCCACGCAGGGCATGGCATAAATTATAAACATGCTAAAAGAATAAAAGAAATACCTCACATCTCAGCTCTTAACATAGGCCATTCTTTAATCAGCGAGACTATATTTCATGGCTTACACAGTGTAACTAAAAAGATGAAAATGACTATATCTAAATAGCTGGTGCTTTCTCTTTG